>DATEGM010000352.1:0-6544 GCA_035280085.1 Terriglobales bacterium | reverse complement strand
TTACGGACGGCCTGAAGGCCGTCCCTTTCAAAGCAATGGAGAACTAGCGGCTTTGTTTGTAGATTCGCACGCGCATCTGGAGATGACGCAGTTTGATGGCGACCGCGCCCAGGTATTGGAGCGGGCGCGGGCGGCGGGCATCGAAACCATTGTGGCCATCGGCAGCGGCACGGGGCCGGGGACGCTGGCCTGCGGCATCGAACTGGCGGAGAAGCACGACTGGATACTGGCCACGATTGGCATCCATCCGCACGAAGCCAAGCTGGCCACGGACGATGATTTCGCTGAAATGGAGCAACTCGCCAAACATTCCAAAATAATTGCCTGGGGGGAAATTGGCCTAGACTATTTCTACGACCACTCGCCGCGTGAGGTGCAGAAAGAGGTGTTCACTCGGCAGATGGAACTGGCACGGGGGGCCAAGCTGCCTATCGTGATCCACTGCCGGCCGTCGGATGGCAGCGACGATGCCTGGCAGGATTGCCTGCGCCTATTGCGCGAACACTGGGCCGGAAGCGGCCTGGGCGGCGTGCTGCATTGCTTCACGGGACAACTGGAACACGCGCGGGCGGCGCTGGACATGGGCTTTATGATTTCGTTTGCGGGCAACGTGACCTTCGCCAAGGCGCAAAACATCCGCGAGGCTGCCCGCGAGGTGCCGCTGGAGCGAATGTTTATTGAAACCGATTCGCCGTTTTTGGCGCCGGTGCCGCACCGCGGGAAGCGCAATGAGCCCGCCTTCGTGGTGGAGGTGGCCGGGCAAATTGCCGAACTGAGGGGGCTTTCACGGGAAGAGGTGGGCGAGCGCACCAGCCAGAATTTTTACGACTTCTTTAAATTGCATAGCTCTAATTTAAGCAGCACGCGATAATAACGGGTTAACCCTATGCCGGAGAACTCATTCGATATCGTCAGCAAGGTGGACCTGCAGGAAGTGTCGAACGCCATGCAGCAGGCGCTGAAGGAAATCCATACCCGCTTCGACCTGAAGGACTCGAAGTCGAACATTGTGCTGGAAGGCAAGGACGCCATCATCCTCACCTCGCAGGACGACTACAAGCTGAAAGCGGTGAACGATGTGCTGCAGCAGCGGCTGGTGAAGCGGGGCGTGCCGCTCAAGGCCCTGACTTACGGAGCCATCGAGCCGGCGGCAGGGTCCACCGTGCGCCAGAAGATTTCCATGCAGCAGGGCATTCCCACGGAAAAGGCGCGGGAGATAGTCAAGACCATCAAGAATTCCAAGCACAAGGTGCAGGCTTCCATCCAGGGCGACCTGGTGCGGGTGAGCGGCAAGGACCGCGACACGCTGCAGGCGGTGATTGCGCTTTTGCGCAACAGCGATTTCGGCATTGACATGCAGTTCACGAATTACCGTACGGTTTGAGCAGGGCACGTGGCCGACCCTCAGCGGCTAAAGCGGCATGAAGATACGCGGGCGAGGGCGCCCGCGCCACAAAGTTGACTGGAAGAGAGCAGGGAAGGTGGCAACGATAGCTCCCATCACGCTGCAGTCGGTATTTGATCTGGTGCGCGAGGACCTGCTCGCGATTGAGCGCGAGTTCGGGGACGATACCGCTTCCGACGTGCAGGTGATCACCGAAATCGGGGAATACCTGCGCAATGGCGGGGGCAAGCGCATTCGCCCGGCGCTGCTGCTGCTATCCGCCAAGCTGTGCGGGTATGAAGGACGGGGCGCGATCCGGCTGGGAGCGGTGGTCGAGATCATCCACACGGCGACCCTGGTACACGATGACATTATTGACGAAGCACAGATGCGGCGCGGCCGGCCTTCCGCCAACCACCAGTGGGGGAATTCGCGGTGCGTGCTGGCGGGCGACTGGCTTTACATGCAGGCGTTCAAGCTGGCGGTGGAGGAGCGCAATTTCCGCATTCTGGATGTGCTGATTGACCTGACGCAGCGCATGGTGGAGGGCGAGCTGCTGCAACTGGAAAAGCTGGGCCGCTGCATTTCGCTGGACGAGCACCTGGAGCTGATTTACCGCAAAACCGCGTGCCTGTTTTCCGTGTGCATGCGGTTGGGCGGGATTCTGGGCGGAGTCTCCGCCGAGCAGGAAGAACAACTGGCAGGTTATGGGCACAACCTGGGAATGGCCTTTCAGATTGCCGACGATGTGCTCGACCTGACCGCCAGCGAAGACGTGCTGGGCAAGCCGGTAGCCAGCGACCTGCGCGAGGGCAAAGTGACGTTGCCGGTGATTCACGTTCTGGAACACTGCCGCCCGCAAGAACGGCAGAAGATCGAGGCGGTGCTGCGCGAGCGCGCGTTCAATGGATTTACCCACTCCGATATCCTGGCCATGCTGCAGCGGTACGGCTCGGTGGAGGCGGCCACCGCGCGCGCCCAGGAATATGCCGAGGCCGCGCGTCAGGCGATTTGCACATTTCCGGATTCCGAAATCAAGCGCGCGTTGTTGTGGGTGCCGGGCTTCGTGGTTGCGCGCGAAAAATAAAACGCTGAGGCCGCAGAGGAATTCCTTCGCCGCGGATGTTCACGGATTAATTCCAAAACAGGAATATTGGCTTCAGGATGGAGACGTAACAAGTTACGTCTCTACCGACCATTTCTGGGCGGGTGCCGTCAATGCAGCAGCGGCTGTAGCGGAAAGCTCTTAAACAGCGGAGCCCTAGCCTCACATGAGGCAGGGCTTTAGACCGTCGCCACGCCGACGACGGCCCGCTTAGGGAAAAGCTGGCCGATTCTTCGCATCTGCGCGCCCACGCCGCGCAGTTTTTCTTCGATGCGTTCGTAGCCGCGGTCAATATGATAAACGCGGTCAATGATGGTTTCGCCATCTGCCACCAGGGCGGCCAGCACCAGCGAGGCGGAGGCCCGCAGATCAGAAGCCTGCACCGCGGCCGCGCTCAGCGGCGTCTTGCCGCGCACGATGGCGCGCCGGCCCTCTACCTTGATGTCAGCACCCATGCGCACCAGTTCCTGCGCGTGCATGAAGCGGTTCTCAAAGATGTTCTCGGTAATCACTGAGCTGCCTTGGGACTGCGTGGCCAGCGCCATGTATTGCGCCTGCATGTCCGTAGGAAAGCCGGGATATTCTTCGGTGTTGATGTCAGAAGCCTTGAGCTCGCCGTTGCCGATCACGCGCACGGCATCCACCGCGGGCACGATCTTGACCCCGACATCCTCAAGTTTCTGCAGCAGAGCCTGGAGGTGACGCGGTTCGCATCCGGCCACGTTGAGGTCGCCGCCGGTAAGCGCGGCGGCAATAATGAATGTGCCGGCTTCAATGCGGTCGGGGATGATGCGATGGCGCGCGCCATGCAGTTTCTCGACGCCCTGCACGCGAATGGTGGCAGTGCCGGCGCCCTCAACCTTGGCGCCCATTTTGTTGAGCAGGGCGGCCAAGTCGGCCACCTCGGGCTCGCGGGCGCAGTTCTGCATTACGGTTTCACCTTCCGCCAGGCAGGCCGCCATGAGCAGGTCTTCGGTGCCGGTGACGGTGATCTTGTCGAAGAAGATTTCGCCGCCGCGCAGGCGCTTGGCATGCGCCAGCACGTAGCCGTGCTCGTGCTCGATGGTGGCGCCCAATTTCTCCAAACCTTTTATGTGCAGGTCAATAGGGCGAGCGCCAATAGCGCAGCCGCCGGGCTGGGAAACGCGAGCGCGTCCGGTGCGCGCTACCAGCGGCCCCAGCACGAGGGTGGAGGCGCGCATGGTCTTCACCAGGTCGTAGGAAGCTTCCGGCGAAATCAGGTCGCGGCAGCAGATGGTGGTGCGGTGGTGGGCGCGGCCATAGCCCAACTCGACTTCCGCTCCCATGGCGGCCAGCAGCTTGCGGGTGGTTTCAATGTCCTGGACCTGGGGAATATTCTCCAGGATGACAGGCTCTTCGGTGAGCAGGGCCGCAGCCATGGCAGGCAAGGCTGCGTTTTTCGCCCCGCTGACGCGGATGGTTCCGAGCAGCGGGTTACCGCCGCGCACCACGAATTTGTCCACGGTTAAATAAGCCCCATGTCAATATTCCGGCTAACAGTTTTTCCGGGATTACGAGCCCATTGTAGCCACAACCTGAGGCCTGGCGATCAGTAAATTCACTTAGTTCGGTGACCGTTGGTGCGATGACGAAGAGCGCTGGCGATGGCCTTTCGGACATGACCTTTGGCGGAGCGGAGGCACCTTTCCGCCTCCTGCGGGCCGACCCCCGCCCGCAGCATCACCAGGGCAACGGGCACGCTGTTGCCCGCCTGACGCAGGGTCCTGCGAGCCTGTCCTTGGCCTACTTCCGCGGCATTCTCCAGGATGGCGATACCGCGCTGCACCAGTTTCCGGTTCTTCAGATGCACGTTGACCATCAAATTGCCGTACACGTAACCGAGGCGGGCCATGGCGCCTGTGGAAATCATATTCAGCACCATTTTCTGTGCAGTTCCCGCTTTCATGCGGCTGGAACCGGCCACAACTTCGGGCCCCACCTCCACCACGATGGGAAGGTCGGCCGCTTTGCCCAGAGGGGAGCCGCGGTTGCAGGCGACGGCCACGGTCTTTGCGCCGCAGCGGCGCGCGTATTCCAGGGCGGCGATGGTGTAAGGGGTGCGCCCGCTGGCGGCGATGCCCACCACCACATCGTTTTTGCCCGGCTTCTTGGCGGCCATATCGCGGCGGCCGAGGGCGGGCGAATCCTCGTTGGCCTCCACCGCGGCACCCAGGGCCTTAACGCCTCCGGCCATCACAAACTGCACCATGCGCGGGTCAGTGTTGAAAGTGGGAGGGCACTCCGCGGCGTCGAGGGCGGCAATGCGGCCACTGGTTCCGGCGCCGACATAGATGAGCCGCCCACCGCGCTCGAGGGCGCCGGCGATCAACTCGATGGCGCGGGCAATGCGGGGCAAGGCGCGGCGCACGGCCGGGGCCACCCTGGCATCTTCCGTGTTGATGATGCGGGCGATCTGCAGGGGTGAGCTGGTATCCAGGCGGGCGGCGGCGGAATTGCGGGCTTCCGTGCGCAGGCGGGAAATTTTGCTGCCGGCGGGCTTCATTCCCGGGTTCCGCGCTCGGTGGCTGAACGCAGTTGCTTGCCGGTGAGCACTTCGCGCAGCGCCCAATCAATGCGGCTGAGAGACTGCTCGATGCGCTGGATGTGCTCCTTATCCTTGGTCATGTATGCCGAATACTGGATGACCTGCAGGTCGTTGCGGACGTGGTGATTCATATCGGCAATCACTTCCAGGCGCTGCATGAGAAAGCGGTTCTGGCGGCGCTGGTAGAACCAGGAGATGGCGGCCGTGAGGGCACCGAGGCTGAGGGCATCGAAAACCGCGAACATGCGCTGCGGGTGAGAGGTTACCAGGTACACGTCGGAAAGATAGGCCAGCACGGCGACGCTGACGACGACCACGGCCGCAACCTTCCAGGCGCTGCGATGCATGCGCGCGCCGCGAGCGTTCAGGCCAGGGCTTCCACCACCGAATCGTGAAACTTCGGGCGCACCTGCTTGATGGCCTGGTTGCTGTGGTCCGGCCAGGTGCGGTTCGTCAGCAGGGTAATTGCGAGTTGAAGCTCGGGATCGATCCATAGGGAAGTTCCAGTGTAGCCCAGGTGACCGAAAGCCGAAGGCGACAAATAACGTCCGGATTGGGAAGGTTGCGAAGGGGTATCCCAACCGAGGGCGCGGGAGGTGCCGGGGGGTACGGGCTGTGGGCGGGTAAACAGCGCCAGGGATTCGGGGCGCACGATGGGACCGCCGCCATTCAGCAGGGCATGAGCAAAGAACGCCAGATCGGCAGCAGGAGCAAAAACTCCCGCGTGGCCGGCCACGCCGCCCATGACGCCGGCGTTTTCGTCGTGCACCTCGCCTTGCACTACGCGGCAGCGGAAGACGCGGTCGTCCACCGTGGGAGGGATTTGCGGACGCCAGGCGGCAGGAGGGCAATAACAAGTGCGGGCCATACCCAGAGGGCCGAAGATTTCGCGCTGGCAGAAGCGGTGGAGCGGCTCATCGGCCAGGCGAGCCAGCAGTTCGCCCAGGATGATGAAGCCGATGTCGCTGTATTCAGCGCGCGTGCCGGGATCCGCAGCAAGAGGCGTGCCCAGGGCGGCGCGAACCAATTCTTCACGGCTATGCGTCCGCTCGAACAGGCGTTCGTAGGCGGGCAGGCCGGAAGAGTGTGCCAGCAGCATGCGCACCGTCACCCGGTCGCGGCGGGCGTCATCCCCGGCAAACTCGGGCAGCAGGGAAACCACCGGGGTTTCCAGATCGAGCTGGCCGCGCTGGTAGAGCAGCATGGCCATGGGGGTGGTGGCCACGACTTTGGAAACCGAGGCGAGGTCGAAGGTGGTATCCGCCTGCACCGCCGGTGAACTCGCATCGTAGGTGAACCGCCCCATCCCCCTGAGCGCCACCAGCCTGCCGCGATGCAGCACGGAAACCGCGCAGCCGGGAAAGGCGCGCTGCGCGATGGCTTGTTGCAAAACGGTGAATGCCTGGGCGAAGGTTGCGTCCTGCGCGGCGTAGTCAGCCTGGGGCAGCAGCGGCGAGCTTTGGGCAGAAGCAGGCAAGATTGTGGCGAA
>DATEGM010000351.1:0-14738 GCA_035280085.1 Terriglobales bacterium | reverse complement strand
TTTTCCGCCCGACGCGCTTCCGCACCCACTCTGCCGCGGCAACCAGGGCAGACTTGCGGCTGATGACTACTCGCGCACCCACCACTTCCGCTCGGGCTTGCTCGGTGTAACGGCCGTCCGTGAAAAGCACCGAACCGGAAGGCGCCAGCGCCAGCGCCGCGCTGCTGCCAGTAAAACCGCATAGATAGCGCACGTTGGGCAAATGACTGGTCAGGAAGACGTCGCACTTGAAACCTTCATCTGACTGCAACAACCGGCTCTGGCGCGTTCGGTAATCCATGCTGGGCAAAAGGAGCGTGTGAGGCGAAGCTGCCTGGATTCCAAGATACATTATTCGGCGCAGCGTTAGCCCCGGCGGCGAGCAAAACAAAGGCCCTCGTCGCCGAGGGCCTGATGATGCGTTCTGGTTTGTGGTTAGGTCTGCATGATCTTCGGCGTAATGAAGAAGATCAGCTCCTGGGTGGAGGTGTCCACCTTTGTGTGCTTAAACAGGTTGCCAAACACCGGAATGTTGCCCAGCAGAGGCACCTGCGACACGTTCAGCGAATTCTGTGTCTGGATGACGCCGCCAATCACAACCGTGCCGCCATCGGTGACCAGCACCTGCGTGGTTGCCTGCTGCGTAATCAGGGTGGGGTTCCCTTGCACGGTGCGGCTGAAGTCGGGCGTGGTGTTTTCCACGTCCACGTTCAGGAAGATGGTGTTTTCTGCCGTAATCTGCGGCGTCACTGTAAGGCGCAGGAACGCGTCTACGTAGGTAGTGGTCGGGGGACCGCCCAATTGCGCCTGGGTGACGATGGGGATGCGGAAGCCCTGCCGCACCACCGCCTGGATGTTGTTCTGCGTGACCACGCGCGGGCGCGAAAGAATCTTCAGCAAACCGCGCGACTCCGCCATGGTGAGCACGAAATCAAGACGGTAGTTGGAACCGAGATTCGTGATTCCAAAGCCGCTGGTCGGGCTCCCCGCAGCCAGATTGGAGAACAGGGGAATCGCGGCCGCGGTCGCTTTAGGTGTGCTCGTGGGCAGAGGCACGCCGGGTATAGTGAAGTAAGGCGGCGGAGCCAAATAGCCAACCTGGCTGGGAGTTGCTCCAACAGCCCCAGTGCCGCCCGCGGCGGTGGCGCTGTTGCCCCATCCAAAAGCGAACTGCGTGCCCAGGTCGCGGGCGAAGGTGCGGGTGGCGGCCACCACGCGGGCCTCGATCTCCACTTCCTGCGTCTTGCGGTCCAGTTGCGTGATCAGGCGGTCAACCTGCGGGATCACGCTGGGAATATCCTGGATGATGACGGCATTGGTGCGGTCATCGGAGATAATGTCGCCCCGCGAGCTCAGCAGCTTCTTCAGGGTGGGCACCACGTCCTTGGAATGCGCGTAGCTGAGATAGCGAGTTACGGTGAGCTTGTCCACCGCCAGCGCTTCGGCTTCGATCTGCCCCCGGCGGGCTTCCGCTTCCTTGCGCAGGGTTTCAATGGTGGCAATGCGCAGAACGTTGCCCTCCAGTTGGCGATCGAGGCCATTGTTCTTCAGCACGATGTCCAGCGCCTGGTCCCACGGAACGTCGTCGAGCACGATGGTGAGCGAACCGTGCACCTCGGGGTCGAGCACGATGTTCAGGCCGCTGATCTCATGAATGAGGCGGAAGAAATCCTTCAGGTCCACGTCTTTCAAGTTCACGGAGATGGGCTCGCCGGTGTAGTGAGCCTTGCCGGATGGCTGAATGCCCTTGGCGAACTGCTGCTGCTGCTCAGCGGCCAGATTTTCCGCCGGCTTGATGGCTACAGTGGCCGGGGCCTGGCCGGCGGGCGCGGCAGCCGGAACGGCAGAAGCCTGAGCCGCAGCCGGCTGGCTGGGCTGATTCTGCGCCGAATTGTCCATGGCAGCGCTTTCGCGCGGGATCAGCAAGCTGTTAGGCAAGCTGGACGCCATGGTGGCAGCCGCCTGCAGGGCGCGCTGCGGAGGCTGGATGCTGTCCGCCGGGCGCGAACTGTATTGCGGCTCGACCATCACGAAATTCTTCGCCTCAGCATTTGCCGCCGCTTGCGGCGCAACTGGAGCAGTTGGAGCTTTCACCGCAGCATGCACAGGCTGGATGGCAGGCACAACCGCAGGCTTGGAGACGCTGGCGGCCCGCGCCAGCATGGCGCCCGCCGGACGCAATTTGAGGACAACCCGGTTGCCGGCGCGAACGAGTTGATAGTCGCGCGCAGCCGCCAGGTCCACTACCAGGCGAGCCACCGGTGGATTGGCGCTCTTCTGGCCCAGGCGCACCGCCGTGATGCCGTCAGCGCCAACCGCAATGTGTCGGAAGTGGGGTACCACTCCACCGGGCACATCCACCACCACGCGGTCCGGGTTGGGCACCATCATGGCGGTAGCTGTCAGCTGAGCGCTGCCCGTAATTTCGACGCTGATTCCGTCCCCGCTCTTGAGCACGTCCACCTTTTGGATAAGCGGGTGCTCCGCAGCCGTCGCGGGCGCTTGCGGCGCCGAAGTCTGGGCCGCAGCCAGCGACAACATCAGCAGGGGAATGATTACCAGCAATTGCATTCGCCTCATTTGCGTCTCCCTCACGCCCGCGCCCGGCTCAGCCATCCACCTGCCAGCGGTGGCTGCCGGGTGGCGCGTGCAGTGCAATTCGTTTTTTGGCGGGCAGATCTCCCGCCCGCTCTTACCGGCTGCTTACACCGCCGGCACAAAAAGTTTCTTCACTACGTCGCGGGTGCTCTTACGGCCCAGCACATCCTGCACCGTCTCCCGCAAAACCATGGAGTCGTCGGTGATGCGAGCCACAAAGCCGTTAAAAATCGGGTCGTTCTCCCGCAGGAAATAAGCCTTATTGGCGGCATTGACCACCACGGCGATCATGCCGTCATGTGAGCGGACAATGCCGCGCAGGCTGATGGAATCAGCCGCCAGGCAGCGCTTGCCTCCGCTGCAGCCGGCGCCGGGTCCGCCCATGCGGGTCACCACCGGGCTGAGAAAGGGGTCGCGCCGGTTGGCGTCGCGCTTGGCGGATTGCTCCATGTGCTCTTCGCCCGCGGCTGTGCCCACCGCGTTCTTGGGCAACAGCTTGTTGGCATCCGGCACAGCAGCGGCCGAGGGGCCGGCCTGGCTGGGCGCGCTCGCAGCAGCTGAGTTGACCACGCCTTGCTGCGCGTTCCACGTTTTCTGCGCCGTCTGCACGTTATTCCGGACATTCTGGATAATCTGCGGCGACTGGGCCCAGACCGCGGCTGCCGCCAGCAAAACCATCGCCATGATTGCTGTTCGCTTCATATCCGCTCCTACGGGCGCGCTCCCGGCCTTGCTCCGGGTTTGGCGGGCGCAACTTGCTGGTCGTGGCTGAAAAAGGTGGTGGCCAAACAGGTAGCAACCACGCTTTCGCCCGGCGAGTACTGGTACGTATGCTTTGCCTTGGCATCAGTGGGCTTGCCCACGGAAGCCATCTGCAAGCTGGAAATGTTGATGATGCGTTCCAGGTGGGCGACCCGGTCGAAGAAGTTGAGGACCGAGTAATAAGGCCCGTCCAGCTCCATTTCAAACGGCACTTCGGTGTAGAACTCGCGGGTGCTGGTGGGGCTGGCGGTGTAGCGGCGGATTTCCACTCCCGACTTCTCCGCTTCCCCCTGCATCATGCGCATGAACTTGTCGGCCTGCTTTTCATCCGGCACGATGCGCTCCTGGATGGCGAGCTGCAGTTTCAGGTTTTCGATCTGCTGCTCAATCTGCACCAGCTTGGGACGGTAGCGCTCCAGTTCGGCGTTCTCCGAAGTCTTGGTCGCCAGCTTCTGGGCATCCTCGTCGTTAGAGGTGCTCATGCTGCGGAACACGCCGAAGTAAGCGGCCAGGGTGAGCAGTGCCGCCATCCCGGCAATCACCGCCCACTGTTTTGCTTCCGGCAAGTCAGTCAGGTTCGCCATAATCGCGCCTTTTAGCTCTTCGCCTTTTGGCAAGTAATGGTGAAAACGAAGGCCTGCATATTCTTCACCTGCTCGTCCTGATAGCTTTCCTTCATCTCCACGGTCTTGAAATAGCCTGTTTTCTGCAGATTGGTGATCAGGTTGGCCACCGCGTTCTCGCTCAGCGCCCGGCCCTCAATGTCAATGCTGCTGCCCTGATCGCGCACCACGCTCAGCCACACCGCCTCGGTGTTGTCCACCGTGCCGCCCAGGGTGGCCATGAGCTTCACCGGGCCGAACTGCTGGGAACGCAGCTCGTCAATCACATCCACCCGGCGCTTGTACTGCTGCATCTGCTTTTCCCGCTCCAGGTACTTGGCCTTGACCTCGGAGAGCTCGCGGTTCTTGCGCTCCGCCTGCACCAGCTGCGTGGCCAGACGCGCCTTTTCCGCGTTCAGGTGGTACCAGTAGCCGAAATTCATGGCGGCTGCCAGCGCGAACACCAGCAGCACCTTCATCACCACGCTCACGCCGGCGCCGGGAACCACCGCCGCCAGGCTGGGACCGCGCTTGCTTTTCGATTTAGGAACACCCAGCAGGTTGATGCGGATCATAGGTCGTCAAAACTCCTCAGGGCCAGGCCTACCGCCACCGCCAGCTGCCCGGCGTTCTGTTCCACCAGTTCCATACCCGGGCCCATGGGCGGAAGAACCTTCTGGAAAGGATTCAGCTCCTCCACGGGAAGCGAAAACTCCTGCCGCAGAGACTCGATCAGCCCCGGAACCTTGCAGGAGCCTCCGGCCAGATAAATCTTTTCAATGTGCTCGCACGCCGCCGTGGCGCGGAAGAAGTCGAACGTCTTCTGGATTTCCAGCACGATGATTTCCGTCACCTGCTGCAGGATGGGCAGCTTGGCATCCTCGCTCACCGTACCCACCTTCTTGCCCAGCTTGAGCGCTTCCGCGTCATCAAAGCTGAGGTCCAGTTCCTTCTGCAGCGAATCGGTGTACTGGTGCCCGCCCACGCTGACGTCGCGGGTAAACAGGGGCACCGTGCCCTTGACGATGTTGATGTTCATCACGCTGGCGCCCAGGTTGAGCAGGGCCACAGTGGAATTGGGCGCGGGCTCGTAGTTGTACTCGTAGCAGTTCTGCAGCGCGAAAGCATCAATGTCCACGATGGCCGGCGACTTGCCCGCCATGGAGAGCACATTGGTGTAGTTGAGAATCTTGTCTTTCTTCACCGCCACCAGCAGCACATCCATGGTGGGGCTGGAGGGATCCTCGGAGAGGATCTGGTAGTCAATGCTGACGTCGGCAATGTCGAAAGGAATGGCCTGCGCGGCTTCCTTCTGAATGGTTTCCGCCAGCTCCTGGTCGCTCATCATGGGCAGCGGAATCTTCTTCACGATCACCGAGTGGCCGCTGACCGAGGTGGCCACCGCCCGCGACTTGATCTCGTTCTCCGTGAACAGCTTGGAAATGGCGCTGGACACGGTGCCGCTGTCCACAATCATGGAATCCACCACGATATCGGCGGGCAGAGCTTCCAGGCCGACATGGGCCACTTCAATGCCCTTGCGCCCGCGCTTCAGTTCCACCGCCTTGATGCTGCTGGAGCCTACGTCCAGGCCGACTATGGATTGTTTCCCAAACATGCTCCCCGCCTTTACTGTTGCGCCCCTGCCGCGTGCGCCTTGATTTTTTTCCGGCCCCGGCCTTCGCCCTGGGTGCTTTTCCGCTCCATCCAGGCATCCAGGATGGTTTTCTTGAACTTCCAGCGGTTCCCCAGCTTGAAAGCGGGAATTCTTTCTTCGTACACGTATTTGTAAAGCGTGTCCGCGCTCACTCCCAGGTACCGCGAAGCCTGGCGAATATTCATGACCTCAGGGGCGTCAGCCATGTGGTTTTGACCTTCGTTCACAGCAGTGCCCTCCTGCTACGCCTACACTCCGGCGAAGCCGGCCAAAAACAGACAAGAGGGAAACAGCCCTCTTGTTGAACTATGGGGGGAGTTGTTCGTGTGTTGCTGCGTCTATTTCAACCGCTACGCCAGAAGTGTCAAGGTTACTGTTCGGGTTTTGCCCGGCCAGTTGCCGGTTTCACCGGAAAACGCAGGAGTGGGAACTTCAATCAAGCTACTCTGTATAGCGGTGTACGTATTGCGAACCGCAATAGGTTGCGGTATTTACAAGTGGGGTTCAGAATCGAGCGGAAAACCTCATTACCGAGGTGATGGTCCCTCGGTGTGTCCAAGGTACGATGTGCAGCGCTGCCGAATGTACAACCTTCGTGGCGCCGAGAGCACAAACGTGCCATAGGGCTAGTGTGCGCGTGCTAGCAACGGAAGGCGCTGGCAGCGGTTCAAGCGGCTTTGCGATGGCTCTGGCGAGTTCTGGCCGCCTTGCGGGCCGCCAGTCTCAAGCCACTCCGGCCCTTGGTGCGAACCGCCTTGCGTGCGGCTTGGCGGCGCGAGCTACGGCCGCGAGTCCGCGCCGCGCGGCGGGCTTGACTTGCCAGCGCCCGGCGGGAGGCTGCCTTGCGTCCCTCGCGCTTGAGAGCCCGCGAAACTGCACGGGAACGCTTGGCCGAGGGCTTGCGGCGGCGCGACGTTCTGCCTTTGCGCAAGTCCCGCTGCGCCTGCTTCCTGGTGCGGGCGCTGGTTTTGCCACGCCGTGGAGCCCGCAGCTTTACACCGGCGCGGCGCGCTTTAGAGAGTCCGATGGCGATCGCCTGCTGCGGCGAACGGGCTCCGTGCTTGCCCTCCCGGACATGGTGCATCTCTTCCCGCACGAATTCGCCTGCCTGCGTGCTGGGCGCCTTGCCCTCACGTTCGTCTTCGTGCGCCCGCTCAATAGTTTCCTTCTCCGGCATAAGCCACCTCCATCGAGTTCATCAGGCAACCGCCTCCTTAAGGTGGATGCGCTTCCAGATGATGGAGATGACAGCCCTTTTGTCAGCAGTGCAGCTGTGGTGCAACTGGCAGAAACCCGCGGAATCCCGCGCCTGTGGACGTGCCGAACCGTTTTAGGGAGTTTCTGCCGCAAACGCGAACGTGAGAACTCCCTGGGGCGGTCGTGATGAGCAAAACCGTGCAGGGTCCTTCGACTGCGCAAGGCGATTCGTGAGCGAATCGCCTTGCTGCGCTCAGGATGACATCAGAGTTATTCCTGTGTTTAACCCCGTTGAATTGCGAGCACACCTTAGCGGTTCCCGATTTTTCAGAAAATAAAACGCCACCCAACAGTAGAAAAAAAGCCGCAACCGAAGTTGCGGCTCCAAATCACCGGAATCGGAATCGTCCTAATCTATGTCGAACTGCTCCTGGTGCAGCGTGGGATCGGCTTTCACAATCACGCTGCGCCCGGTCAGTTCCTCGAGTTCGGTCAGCCAGCGCCCGTTGTTGGCCTTAAGCGCTTTGCCAACTTCCGGGTTCACGCGCAGCATCACGTCGGGCCGCTCCAGTTGCTTGGCGATCTTGCGCATCTCCGTGTAAATCTCATTGCACACCGTGCTCACCGATTTCACAAAGCCGGTGCCGGTACAGTAGGGGCAAGACGAGCCCAGGGTGCGCTCCATGGATTGCTTCACCCGCTTGCGAGTGATGGCCACAAGTCCGAAGTCGTTGAACTGGAGCACCTTAGAGGGAGCGCGGTCAGAGCGCAGCGCTTCCTCCAGCGCCTGCATGACTTTTTGCCGGTTGCGGCGCTCGTCCATGTCAATGAAATCAATCACGATGATACCGCCCAGGTCGCGCAGGCGAATCTGGCGCACGATCTCCTTGATGGCATCCACGTTGGTCTTGACGATGGTATCTTCCAGGCGCGTGGTCTTGCCCACGTACTTGCCGGTGTTGATGTCAATGGCCACCAGCGCTTCCGTCTGGTTGATCACAATGTAGCCGCCGCTCTTCAGCCACACCTTGGACCTAAGCGCCTTGTTAATCTCCTCCTGCAGGTTGAACTGCTCGAACAGCGGCGTGCTCTTGGTATAGAGCTTGACGCGCTTGGCCATCGCCGGCTGGAAACGGCCCACAAAGCGCACAATGCGCTCATACTCCTGGTCGGTATCCACCCACATCTGGGAGAAGTCCTGCGTCACCTGGTCGCGCAAAATGCGTTCCACCAGGTTGAGGTCGTGGTAAATAAGCGCCGGGGACTTGCTGTTCTCGGCGCGGTGCTTGATTTCGTTCCACAGGTTCTTCAGGAAGCGAATGTCGGCCCGCAGTTCGTTCTCATCGGCGGCGGAAGCGGCGGTGCGGACGATGAAGCCGCCGTGGCCGTTTTCCCGCTCGCTCAGCACAATGCGCTTCAAGCGCTGCCGCTCTTCCTCGGAAGCAATCTTGCGGGAAACTCCGATGTGGTTCACCGTGGGCATGTAGACCAGGAAGCGGCCGGGCAGGGCAATGTGGCTGGTAATGCGGGCGCCCTTCTTGCCAATCGGTTCCTTGGCAATCTGCACCAGGATTTCCTGGCCTTCCTTGAGCAGGTCGGTAATGGCGGGCAGGGCGCGCTGCGGTTCGCGGCGGCGGAAGCGGCGGCCCATGCGGCGTCCGCCCCTCCGCTCGCCCCAGCCAGGACGCTCGGCGCGCTGCTGGTAGCCGGCAGTTCCGGAGGAGGCCCGCACTTCGGCCCGCGCTTCCATCTCGCCGTCGTGGGGCAGCGGTTCGGCCGATGCGGTTTCGCTGACTTCGGCGTGCTCGGCTTCCGGGTGCGCTTCGCTGGTTTCCTCGACGAACTCTTCGGCGAAAGCAGCCCGCTCGGCGTCCGTTTCCTCGACCGCTTCGGTAAGCTCTGTTCCGTTGCCTATGTGGTTGTGCTCGGGCTCGCGCAGGCCCCCGGCTTCGTGGGTCTCCTCCTCAAGCTCCTCGTAGTCAGTTTCTTCGAGTTCCTCGGCAAAGGAGGGCAGGTCGCTCTCCTCGTCCTCGATCTCCTCTTCCTCCAGAGTGTGAGCCAAGTGGGAAGGCTCGGCTTCCGGCTCTTGCCGGTGAAAGGGGTGTGCTTCTTCTGAGCGCTGTTCTTCTGCAGCAGCGTGCGCTTCTGATTCCTGATGCGGCTCCAAAACAGGCTGTTCAGGAGAGCGCTCTGCCTCATCAGCGCCGAATACCGCGGCCACGTTCATCTGCTCAAAGCGCCGCTCGTTTCGTTGCTCCGGCTGGTGTTGCTCCTGGTTGTGCGAATGTTCTTGCAGCGCGCTGGCAGTCTCCCCAACCGGCGCCGTCTGCGTATGCGAGTCTGCTTCCGGCTGCGGCGGGCGAACCCGGTTCTGGTACTTGGAAATAGACTCACCGGGAAGAATGATGGGCTCATAGGCCGGCTCGCGGGACTCCCGCGGCTCGCGGCTTTCGCGGACGGGCTCAACCGGCGAAGGGCCCTGAGATTCCCCGCCCCGGGCAAATTTTGACTCGGGCAGGCTGCGGCCACGCCGTCCGCGGCGACGGCGCCGATTGCGCCAGCCTCGGCCACCCTGATCGTCGTCGCGAGCCGCAGCGTCGCGGTCGACGGCAGGGGCAGGCGTCTCAGCGCTCGCCTCCGCCACATGCGGCTGCCCTTCGGGGCCGGGCAGCGGCTCCAGCGGAGCCTCTTCCGGCTGGCTTTCGGTGGCTAACGGCGCTTCAAACTGCTGCCTGGGCACCGTGATTTCCTGGAATTCTCCTTCTTCATCCTGCAACTCGAAGAAGTCGGAAACGTAAAGAAAGGCGTCCCGCTCCAGGCCGATGTCCACAAAAGCCGACTGCATGCCGGGAAGCACGCGGGTGACGCGCCCTTTGTAGATGGACCCGGCGAGGGTGTATTCGTTTTCACGTTCAAAATAAACTTCTGCTAGCTGGTCGTCCTCCACAATGCCCACCTTGGTTTCGTGGGGAGTGCTGGAGACGAATAGTTCTTTTGTCATGCTGACTCCGGATGTGCTTCCCGCAAGAAGCACACTTTTCCGGCGCCTGGACAGAGAAGGAAGGATTGGCGATATAGGCAGCTAGGAACAGAGGACAACCAGGCCCGGGGAAAAAGCCCGCGCACTGCAGTCTTGTCTTGAGCTCAGAAACTTTTGCACCTATAGCACTCGCTTACACCGGGTTTGTGACCGCTCTCTCCGACTGGCCGCAAGGCCAGTAACTGCGAAAGGGAGGGGGCCGTTACCCGCCCGATGCTTTCCGCTGCAATCCTCTCCGGCCTCTGTTGCGGCCGGCAAAGTGCCCTTTTAACGCGAGGGCGCTCGTAATTTGGCAAATCTTGGAAAAACCTGCCACGCCCCACGGCGTAGCCCTTACTCCCCTGCTGCCTATGCACTCTAATTTACGAACCGGCGCATGCGAATATTCATCACGATACCCAGCGCCAGAAACGTAAACAGTACCGACGATCCGCCGTAGCTCATCAGCGGCAGGGGGATACCGGTGACCGGCATAAAGCCGACCACCATTCCTATGTTGATGAGGATATGGAAGGTTAGCACCGCCACCACACCCATGATCACGAACGTGCCAGCGCGGTCGGGCGCCGTTTGCGCGTTCTGGATCAAGCGCATCAACACCATGAAGTATAACAGCAGTACACCCATTGCGCCCACAAAACCATGTTCCTCGGCAAAAGCGGCAAAGATGAAGTCTGTCTGGGGGACGGGCAGGAACATGCCGTGAGTCTGAGTCCCTTTGGCGAAGCCCCGTCCCCAGATGCCTCCCGCTCCTACCGCGATTTTTGACTGAATCACCTGGTAGCCCGACCCCTGCCGATCAGCCTCGGGCTGCATGAAACTGGTCAAGCGATCGCGCTGGTACGGTTTCAGGACGTGCCAGGCCGCCGGCATGGCCATGGCAGCGACCAGCACGATGATTCCGGCATGTTTGGCCTGCAGCCCGCCCAGGTAGATTCCCATCAGGGCAATGGGCATATAAGTGAGCGCAGTGCCCAGGTCAGGCTGTGCCAGCACCATGAGCATGGGCACGCCCACCAGCAGCCCCGCCTTGATCATGTCAAAGAAAGTTAGTTCGCTCCGCCGCGCGTCGGCGAAGTACTTGGCCACGGCCAGGATCAGAATAAGCTTGACCCACTCCGAAGGCTGGAAGTGCTGCCCCCCGGGAAATTTAATCCAGCGTTTGGCTCCCAGGTATCTCTGGCCAAAGGCCAGAACGCTCAAAAGTGAACCGATAGAGACCAGATACATCCAATGCACATTCTCCAGCAGCAACTGGTAATCCACCACGCTGATCAGGAACATGGCGAAGATGCCGGACGCGATCCAATACATCTGCTTGATGTGCACACCCGCGAACTTGGTGTTGTAGGTGGCGCTGTAGATCTCCAGCACTCCCAGGCCACAGATGAGGAGCACAAAGGCGACCAACAGCCAGTCAAAATCGCGGTATGAGACGTTGCGTGCCAAAGGCAGTTCTCAGTTCTCAGTTCTCAGTTCTCAGTTTCCAGTTCCCCACACTGCGCTGCAATTCGAAACGCGAAACTTGAAACTCTGCGTGTTTCAGAGCAGCACGTGGTACCTCTACATAAAACCGGCCGCCCTGGATGTCATCCGCGTCGTGACCTTGAGGATCGTTCCATACGGCTGCGACTTCCACCGGGCCGGACGGGCTCACACCGGCAACCTTGACCGGCAGGCGCCGCTGCTTGTCCACATAGGCTTTGACCACCTGGGCGGCGATGCGGCCGGCAAACTGACCATGCTCACCGCCTTCAAACAGCACCGCCACCACCAGGCTGGGATTGCGCCGCGGGGTAACCCCCACGAACCAGGCATTGTCCTTCATCGAATGCGCATGGCCCAGGCGCTCGGCCAGGGCATTGCTCATGGTCTGGGCGCTGCCTGTCTTGCCTGCAAAATCAATTCCTTCCAGGTGGGCGCTGTTAGCGGTTCCCATCGCGGTGGGCACATTGGCCATAGCGTCGGTAATTATCTCCCAGTTCTTTTCATCAATGGGCACGCGGCTTTCCTGGTTGTAATCCATCACCTGGCGGTAGTAGGGCGGCAGTTGATCGGGAAAAGCGACGTGGGGCCGGCGCAACACGCCATCGCTGGCAATAGCGCCAATGGCGCGGGCGAGTTGAATGGGGGTCACCGCCACCGCACCCTGGCCAATGCCCACCGAAACGGTCTCGCCGGGAAACCACTTCTGGTGGAAGTTCTTGACCTTCCACTCCTCGGAAGGCATGACGCCGGAAGATTCCTGAGGCAGGTCAATGCCGGTTTTCTGGCCCAGTCCGAATGCCGTGGCCCACTTCGCAATACGTTCAATGCCCAGCTTCTGCGCCAGGGTATAGAAGAAAACGTCGCATGACTGGTAGATGGCCTTGCTTATGTTTACCTCGCCATGCACGCGGTGCTCAGCCGTCACCCAGCACTTGAAATAGCGCCCATAGAAAACGGCGCCACCCTGGCAGTTGACTTTCATGTCCTGTGCGATGCCTTCCTGCAGGCCCGCCGTCGCCATGATGATCTTGAACACGGAGCCCGGCGCCAGCTGTGCCTGAATGGCCTTGTTGAGCAGAGGATGATTTTCGTCGCTGACCAGCCTGGTCCAGTTTTCGCGGGAAATACGCACTGCGAAGTCGTTGGGATCAAAGGTGGGCCGGCTGACCATAGCTAGGATCTCGCCGCTGCGCGGGTCCACGGCCACCACCGCGCCATTGCGGTCGCCCAGCGCCTCCTCGGCCGCGATCTGCAGGTCAATATCAATCGTCAGCTTCAAAGGCTGGCCGGGCACCGCAGCCACCTCGTCCAGGGGCTTAACCTCTTTGCCCAGGCTATTGACGATTACCCGCCGCGAGCCGTTTTTGCCCATGAGCAGGTCGTTGTAGTACTGCTCCACTCCCGACTTGCCCACTACATCGCCCGCGCTGTACAGCTCAAATTGCGGCTGGTTGAGCATGTCCTCGCTGACCTCGCCCACATAGCCGATCAGGTTGGCCATGAAGCCGCGGCGCGGGTAAAGACG
Organism: Terriglobales bacterium; assembly: GCA_035280085.1. Lineage (GTDB taxonomy): Bacteria > Acidobacteriota > Terriglobia > Terriglobales > Acidobacteriaceae > JAICWP01. The sequence goes on along the minus strand of DATEGM010000351.1, from coordinate 1,890 downwards.
ACGATGGGCCATGATGGTTTCCAGTTCCGGCAGTTCGGTGCGGTGCGCTTCGATAAAGGCCAGCTCATCCGGGGTGATGTCATCCTTCAGGTAGATGGGCTGGTACTGCGGCATGTGGCGGAATTTGCGAATGCGCTCGCGCACTTCATCCGGCGACATGTGCAGGCCGGCGGCGATTTTGTCCACGTCGGCATCAATGTCCCGCAACTGATCGCGCAGCAGCAGCGCGGTAAACGAGGGATAGTTGTCCACGATGATGCGGCCTTCACGGTCAAAAATCTTGCCCCGGGGAGCGAGAATGGGAACGGTGCGGATGCGGTTGCGCTGTGCCAGCTCACCGTAATACTGGCTGCTCATGACCTGAAGACGCCAGAGGCCGAAAGCGAGGGTGAGGAACACCCCCAGGATCACGTACTGGATGAACGTGAGCCGAAGCTGCGGTACTCGGTCGTCGCGGTTTAACATCAGTTCTCAGTTCTCAGTTCTCAGTTCTCAGTTCTCAGTTCTCAGTTCTCGGTTCTCAGTTCCGGTGCCTGGACCTGAGCTGCAATCGGCTGGCTGAGAGTCCATTCGTCAATCTTCATTCGTCAATCGTCAATTCCCTTCACCCTCTCTGCTTGAAGTGGTCCAGGACCATAAACAGCGGTACAGATAGCGCGGCGTTACAGAATGCGGCAAAAGCCATGTGGCCCCAGCGCCAGGCCAAGTCCTGGCCGACCATGCCCCGCGCCACAATGAGGTAGATCACCTGGTGCACCAGGTAAAAGCCAAAAACCAGCAGGAACCGGGAGCCGGAGTTTTCGACATCCAGCTTCACGCCCAGGGAGGATGCTCCGTAGCCAACCACCGTCTTGGCGATGCCGTAGATGCCAATGGGCTGGTGGGTGAGGCTGTCCTGCAGCAAGCCAATGACACTGCCGGTCAGCAGGCCGCTCGCCGGATTGCGCCGCGACACGGCCATGAAGATGGTGACCAAAAGCGGCAAATCGAAAATTTCGAAGAAATGCAGCCGCAGGGGTAAGAATGCCTGCAGAAAAAGCGCCAGTAAGGGGATGAAGATGGCGGCCGGCAGGCTGAAGCGGTAAACCTCAATCTGTTCCCGGGAAGTGTAGGAAACGTTCACGGCTGCGGCTCCGTGGGCGGAGTAGCCGGGGGCGGGTTCTGCGCCATGCCCGCGGGCGACCTGGATGGAGCACTTGTCCTGGGAGCGGTGGCAGAGCCGCTGCCGGCTTCAGCCTTTGGCTTAGACACCGAAACCTTGACTGCCCCATTCGTAAGTTGTGCTTCGGCAGTTTGTCCCGATTTTGCGTGCGGCTTGGCGGCGCTTCCTGCCTGCGCGGGCGTTCCCTGCGCGCCGGACTTTGCTCCCGGTGCGGTCTTGGCGCCAGCAGGTTTGGCTGCGGGCGGACTTACACCCACCGGAAGCGGCACGCCAGTGGAGGGCAGCCGGGGATTGTCGGGTATCGAGGGCAGGCGCGACGCCAGAATATCCACCGCGCGCATGGAAGCCTGCGCTTCTTTCGCGCTGGGCTGCCGCTGCACCACCTGGGTAATGACCAGCACTTCCTCCAAACGGCTAAGCTCCGCGGCTGGCTTCACCTGTACATTAAGAAAAACATCCTTCCCGGGCGACACTTTTTTCACGACGCCGATAGGAAGCCCCTTGGGGAAGATCTGGTCACCGCCGCTGGTGAGCAACTGGTCACCGGCCTCCACGCGTTCGTCGCTCATCATCTTCTCCAGCAGCAGTTCCCCGTTAGCTGTCCCCTTGATAACGCCCTGCAAGCGCGATTTCTCCAGGATGGCGCCCACGCCACTGGAAGGATCGTTGATCAGTAATACCTGCGAGGAAGTGGGAAACACGCGCAGGATTTTGCCGACCACGCCATC
>DATEGM010000350.1:0-2892 GCA_035280085.1 Terriglobales bacterium | reverse complement strand
CAGGCGCAAGCCGAGATGAACATTGTTTCTGCGCGCGTGGGCCGCCAGTTTCCCGAGGTGCGCGACTGGGGCATCAACCTCATCACCATGTTCGACACTTTTGTGAGCCCGCAGCTCAAGACCGGGTTGCTGGCTTTGCTGGGCGCGGTGGCGTTTGTGCTGCTGATTGCCTGCGCCAACATCGCCAACCTGCTGCTGGCGCGCGCTGCCACCCGGGAAAAAGAGATGGCGGTGCGCACCGCCATGGGCGCCAGCCGCAGTCGCCTGCTGGGACAGTTGCTGATTGAGAGCCTGACCCTCTCCGCCGTCGGCGGCGGCGCCGGAATTGTGGGAGCATTCTGGGCGGTGCGCGCAGTCAACCGTGCCCTGCCGCCCAACCTCCTGCCGGTCCCGGAGGTTCACCTGGACGCGGCGGTGCTGTGGTTCGCCGCGGGGCTGACCATCATTACTGGCCTGCTGTTTGGCATTGCGCCGGCGTTGCGTATGGCCAGGGTTGATCTGAATGACGTGCTCAAGCAGGCCGGGCGCGGTTCCACCGCGGGGCTGCATGCGCGGCTGCGCAACACGCTGGCCGCCGGCGAACTGGCGCTGGCCACCATTCTGCTGATCGGAGCCGGGCTGCTCATTCAGAGCCTCCTGCATTTGCAGGGAGCACATCTCGGATTCGCCCCGCACGGGCTCATCACTTTCCAACTGGCGCCGCCAACAGAGAAGTATCCGGTCACGACTAAAGCGCCGCTGCTCTACCGCGCGCTGCTTGAATCGCTGCAGTCGGTGCCGGGTGTGCACGGCGCGGCGGTGTCCAGCGGCGTGCCCTTCGGCGCCGGCAACTACACCACGCATCCCATGATCACCACCGGGCAGTCGGTACTCGCGCCGGGGACCGCAGTGCCAATTGATTGGCGCATCGTCAGCCCAGGGTACTTCGCAACCATGCACATCCCTCTGCTGCGCGGGCGCAACTTCACGGATGCGGATGGCCCGTCCGCTCTGCCGGTGATGATTGTCAGCCAGGCGACAGCGAAGAAATTCTGGGGCGATGCCGACCCCATCGGCCGCACGCTCACGCGCACCGCCGACCTGAAAACGGCATTCACGGTGGTCGGCGTCGTCGGCGACGTCCGCAACACTGCGCTGAACCAGGAATCGCCGGCGCTTTACTATCCCATGGCGACGCGGGTGGCGGCGCTTATGGACGTGGTAGTGCGCACGGAAGGCGCGCCCGAAGCGGTGCTGCCCAGCCTGCGTGAGAAAGTACACGAACTCGACTCGGAGCTGGCGCTGGCCAATGTGCGTACCATGGATGATTGGATCTCAAATAATGCCGCGCAGCCGCGCCTAAATGCCATCCTGCTGGGGGTGTTTGCCGCCGTCGCGCTGGTGATCGCGGCCATCGGCATTTATGGCGTGCTGGCCTACTCAGTGAACCAGCGCACGCGCGAAATCGGGTTGCGCATGGCCCTGGGCGAGCACCCGGGCGGCGTGCTGCGCCTGATTGTGGTGGAGGGCATGACGGTAGGGCTGATCGGGATTGGAATTGGCCTGCTGGGAGGGCTCGCCCTTGGCCGGGCTGTGGCCAGCCTGGTCTACGGCGTGCCGGTGCGCGATCCCGCTACTTTCGCCGGCGTGGCAGGCGCGCTGACGGCAGTTGCGCTGGCCGCCTGCGTCATCCCGGCGCGGCGCGCGGCGCGCGTGGATCCCATGGTCGCGCTGAGGTACGAGTAAGAGCGACAGTACCCTGCTGCTGACTTGCCAATTCGAGGCTCGGCACGGGAAACTGGCTGCTCGCTATGAAAGTGATTGCGGTCATTCCCGCGCGCCTGGAGTCAACCCGCCTCGCGCGCAAAGTGCTGCGGCCCATCGCCGGCGAACCCATGGTCGGGCGCGTGTACCAGGGCGTGCGCGCCGCGAAGGGGTTGGCTGACGTCATCGTTGCCACCGACTCGCAGGAGATTCTGGACCTTTGCCGCGAGAACGGCTGGCAGGCGCGCCTGACCTCCGCCTCCTGCCGCAGCGGCACCCAGCGCGTGCATGAAGTTTCTCAGTCGGTAGCCGCCGACGTTTATATCAATGTCCAGGGCGACGAACCTATGGCCCGCGCGGAGCACATCAACTCTCTGATCGAACTGATGAAGGGTCCTGCGATTCAGGTGGGCACGCTGAAGACTCCGTGCGCTCCCCCCGACATCAACAATCCGCATGCGGTGAAAGTGGTGACCGATGCGGCCGGCCGCGCACTCTACTTTTCGCGCGCCACCGTTCCTTACGATCGCGACCGCTCTGGCGCCCGCTACTACAAGCACCTTGGCTTCTATGCCTACCGCAAAGCGGCGCTGGACCGTTTTGTTGCCTTGCCGGAATCATCGCTGGAGCAGAGCGAGCGCCTGGAGCAATTGCGTTTTCTGGAAAATGGAATCTCCATTCACGTGGCGGAAACTCCCTTTGACACGATTGGAGTGGATACGGAAGAGGATTTGCGCCGCGCAGAGGAGCTGCTGATGAAGATCAACTCTACTGGGCGCTGACGGGTTCGCCGTCTTCGTGGGCGTAAGCGCGCGCCGCCTCGATGCGCTTGGAGATAGCGGGGTGGGAGTGGAACAGCACTTCGACCAGCCGCGAAGGCGAGCGCTCCGCCAGGTTCTGGTCGGCCAGCTTGTTCATGGAGCTGATAAAGGGCTCAACGTTGCCGATGGATTCGAAGCAATACTGGTCGGCTTCGCGCTCTTTCTGCCGCGAGTAGGCATTCAGCACCGGCATGAGAATCAGCGAGAGCACGGTTGAAACCAGCGCCAGCAGCGGCAGGTTGGCGAAGTCGGCCAGCGACTCAAACATGTGCCGGTCGAAGACGGCATAGCGCAGCACTTCATTGGCCGCCCAGAAACCGACGAAGGT
>DATEGM010000349.1:0-4174 GCA_035280085.1 Terriglobales bacterium | reverse complement strand
TAGCCGAGCGATTTTCCAGATGTTTACCCGTGCAGGAACCGTGAGTATCAGTCCGCACAGGTTTCAACTGAGAACTGGGAACCGGGAACTGAGAACTGCTTACTGCGGCTTTTGCGGCTGCTGCGGTTGTTGCTGTTTCTTTCCTCCAAATACCTGATTCAGAATGTCGCCCAGAGGATTGGCCTTAGGCTGCTGTTGCTGATTTTGCGCCTGCCCCTGCTGCGGCTGAGCAGGCTTCTGCCCTGCTGCTGCCGGTTGTTGCTGTTCTTGCTGCTGGCCGCCCAGAGCCCCGAGGATGTTTCCCAGATTCGGCTTCTGGCCGCTCTTTCCCCCTAGCAACGCTCCGACAGCCTGTCCCAGAGCCGGATTGGCGGTAGTCGGCAGCATGTGCTGCAGCTTCATTTGCGCCACCTTCTGCACGTCGGGAGCGACGATGGGGCGCTGGAAGGTTCCCGTCACAAGCACCGGAATCACCAGCTCGCCGTTTTGGTTGGCCAGCGCGGTGTTCATAAAGCCGCCAATGTTCGTCCCGCCTACCTTGTTGGAGAACCACTTTGACATCACCGCCGTCAGGTGCAGATTAAGGGCGTTGTCCACCAGATTCACCGCTCCCGTGGCGCCCAGGCTGCCGCCTTCGATCTGGGCCTGCAGGTTGTTGGTTTCGGCCAGGCCATTACGCACATTAAACGTGCCGGTCAGCTTCAGAAGATTAGTGACGGGCTGCGAGGTGGCGGGCGTGCCGCTCAAAAATTTACCCACGTTGCCGAGTTCGTGCAGCAGGTCAATGCCCACGATGCGGCCCTTGGTCAAATCGAGATTGACGGTACCATTCAGCGTGCGCGCCATGTCGCTAGAAGAAGCGGCGGCAAAGCCCATGTTGGTGTTGGTGGCCAGCAGGCCATAGAGCGTCTGCTTGACGGAAGTGACCGAGGAGACCAGCTTGTTGGCGTCCACATTGGCGAGCTTGCTTTGTACCTGCACGCCCATGGGAGTTTGGCGCGCGTCGAGCACGATGGCGCCGGTCTCCTGCCCGCCATACACCTGCGCGGTGAGCGGCGAGAGCGTGATCACGCCGCGATTGAGCTTCACGTTGGAGCGCACGTTGTTGAGCAGGAGCTGGTCGTAAAGCAGGGTGCCCACCATGAGGGTTCCGGTGCCGGTCATGCGAGTCAGAATGGATGGCTGCGGCGGCGCGGCCGCTTCCGCACTGGGCACAAGTTTCCAGGCGGCACGTTTCTGCGGGCCGGGCTGTACGGCCGTGATCTGCTGCAGCTGCATCACGTCAACCTTGGGCGACATAATGTCGAACTGCACCTGCGGCGCGGCGAAATCGCGCAGGGTCAGGTTGCCGGTGGCGCTGCTCTGGCCCAGCGAGGCCACCAGCTTGTCTACCGCCATGGAATTCTCGGTGAAGCGCAGGTCGGCGCTGCGCACATTCACCGGCTGAGTGAGGCTGGGCATTTTCAGCGAGGCGTTCGCCACCTGGCCCGTGCCGCTGAATTTCATGGCGGAAGCATTCTTCAGCGGCCCGGAAGCATGCACGTTCAGGCTGAGAGTTCCGCTGCCGCTCATGCCTTCCAGGGAAGTGGCGCCGTAGGCCTTGCCGATGTTGATCAGGTCGCCGATTTGAGCGTTCGCGGTGCGCACGGTGGCGCTGATATTGGGCGCAGCGCCGGTATAGCCGATGAGTGTGAACTGCGTGCTCAGTTTGGTGCCCGCAGTGGTGGCCGTGAAGTCGTTGGAGCTGACCTGCGTGGGCGTCATGCTCAGGTCCAGGGCGGGAACAGCTACTGCCTGGGGGAGTCCTTTCCCACTGATGTTCAGGTTGCGCGCGGAAATGGAACCGTTGAGCGCCGGGCTGCTGGTGGCGCCTAGCGCGTGCACGTCGGCATTGAGGCGCCCGTTGATGTTCATGCCGGGCGCGAAGGCCACGCCCATGGCCGAGGCCAGCCGTCCTACTTCGCCCAGGGAAACATCAGAAGCCTTGAGCTGGACGTTCACCTGGGCCGGCGTGGGCTTCAGGTTCATGCTGCCGGTGACGGAGAGCGGGGTTGAACCCAGCTGCAGCGCGCCCTTGCTGATGTTCAGCAGGTCCGTGTTCAAATCGTCGCGCACGTCGTAATCGGCGGTAATCGGGTAGCCCAGCTTCACGCCGTGGATGACCGGGTCCTGCAGCTTGAGCTTTCCCTGGGAAGCGAGAGCGCCGGCCTGATTCCTGATTTTCATGTCGCCGGAGATGGTGGCATCGGTGCCTGCCAGGGCCGGCGTGTTCAGGAATTTCTGGGCGGCGGAGAGCGCCACCTGCTGCAGCTTGAGCGAGCCGTCAAACGGCGTCGCCATCATGTTGGCGCTGTTGAGGGGACCACCGGTGCCGTCGAGGCTGACTTCCTGCGTGCCCGCGCCCGGCAGATGGAGTGTTGCGGAAATGGAAAACGGCTTGCCCGGGGCGAAATTGCTCAGGCTGACATCAATGTGGTCATAGACCGCGCGGGGCTGGCGCTTCTGGCGGTCGGTGACGGCGATCTGGCCATCGCTGATTTTCAGGTTGTTCAGCGCGAAGGCTCCGGCATTCTGCGAACCCGGCGTGCCGGGCTGGGGCTTCTTCTGGGGTGGAGCGGCACCCGCTGCCGGCTGGCCGATGGTAGAAAAGTTCCACACGCCTTGTGCATTGCGCACCAGCTCAATGTGGGGGCGCTGCAGCGTGAGGGACTGAACCTCCACCTTTTTGCTCAACAGCGGCAGCAGCGCGATGGAAACATCCAGCTCCTGCACTTGGGCAAAAGGACCGCTGGAAAAATGCGGATCATCGCTGACGCTGACATTCTCCACCCGCACCCGCGGAGGGAGCAGGCCAAGGTGCAGTTCCCCCAGTGTCACCTGGCGGCCGAGCTTTTGCTGCAGTTCGCTCTGGATTTGCGGCCGGTACTGATTGACGTCGAGGAACAACGGGGCAACCAGCAAAATGCCGATAATGACAGCAACAATGATGCCGATGATGATGGCGGCTTTACGCATAAGACACCTTCTTTCCGCCAGGCCAGCTTCTTCGCCCGAGCAGCAGCTCTGCCTATGGGAAATGGTACTCCTCAATTCGAAGGGCAGGGCTGGCCTTGTGGTTGCACTAGGGAGGCAAAGGTGAGCAGACAAGGAGCCTCGGCGCCAGCAGGAGGAGTACGGGTGTGCGGCTCTTCGTTGACGCTGGGTTTTTGCGGCTGTTACACTGAATTTCAGCCTCCCGGCACAGCGCCCCTAGAAGGAACCTCGTGCGAGCAGAAGTCCGGCATCAGCTTAAACAAGACAGATTCGCAGTGGCCACCGCGGAAACCGTCTCCTGGGCGGTGGAACACCGCAAGGTCCTGACCACCGTCGGCATCATTGCCGGTGTGGTGGTGGCGGTTGTGCTGGCCGGCTACTACTACCTGGAGCAGCAAAACCAGGCCGCCAGCCTGGCCATGGCCGTCGCCTTCCGCACCTACGATGCGACCATTGTTCCCCCCGGCACACCTTCTCAACCGGGAATGCCTGTGATGTACAACTCGGCCACCGACCGGGCCAAAGCCGCCCAGCCACTGTTCCAGAAAGTGGTGCAGAACTATCCCCATACGCGTAACGCGGAAATCGCCCGCTATTTTGTAGCCCTCACGGAGCTGGATCTGAGCAACACAGCGGCTGCGGAAAAGCAGCTGCAGGATCTTTCCGGCGGTCACAACCAGGATCTGGCCTCGCTGGCCAAATTCGCCCTGGCGAACCAATATCGGAACAGCGGGCGCGATGCTCAAGCCATTGAGCTCTACAGGCAGCTGGCCGCCCATCCCACCAGCTCGGTGAGCAAGGCTCAAGCCCAGCTTGGGTTGGCGGAAGCCTATAGCGCCAAGCAGCCCGACGAGGCGCGCAAGCTTTACCAGCAGATCCAGAAGGAAAACCCCACCAGCCCGGCAGCCGAAATGGCGGCTTCGCAGCTTAGCGCGCTGAAGTAGCGTCGCGGCGTTCAGCACTCAGAATTCAGCATTCAGCGCTCACCCCTCAACATTCAGTCGCACGGGTCTGTGTCGTCGGGAGAGGTACCTCCGTAGGCCTGGACGTGCGATTCGTATCTGGGCGTGGCTTTCAGCCACGCCGAATCCAGTCACAAGCAGATTCGGCTTTGGCCGCTGTGGCCCGAAGCTTGCGCCTG
>DATEGM010000348.1:0-4425 GCA_035280085.1 Terriglobales bacterium | reverse complement strand
TGCCATTCTGGGCACTGCGGAATGGCTGATGTTCCACCACCTTGAGCCGGTGGCCACCTACTTCACCCCCATTGCCTGGACCGCATATATCCTGATTGCTGACGCCGCAGTAAATGCCATCACCGGCCACTCCCGCCTGCGTGACGCCCCAACCGAATTTGCCAAAATGGCCCTGCTTTCCATTCCCCTGTGGCTGATTTTTGAAGCCTACAACTTGCGCCTGGATAACTGGACTTATGTTGGCCTGCCCCTCAGCCGAGCGCTGGCCCTGCTCGGCTACGGCTGGTCCTTTGCCACGATTACGCCCGGCATTCTGGAAACCGCCGACCTGGTGGAAGCTTTTGGCTGGTTCCGGCCGGCCACGCCGGTGCGGTTTTCTGCCTGGGCGCGCGCTGTCATCATGGCCGTCGGCACGGCCTGCCTGGCCCTGCCATTGCTGTTGCCCCAGGCTAGTGCTGCCTACCTGTTCGCCTTGGTGTGGGTAGGCTTCATTTTCCTTCTCGATCCCATTAACTATCGCCTGCGCTTGCCCTCCATCCTGGGCGATTTTGCCGCTGGCCGCCGAAGCCGTTTCTATTCCCTGCTGATCTCTGGGTTCATCTGCGGCTGGCTGTGGGAGTTCTGGAATTACTGGGCCTCGGCCAAGTGGCACTACATTTTCCCCATGTTTCAGGATCTGAAGATTTTCGAGATGCCGGCGCCCGGCTATCTTGGCTTTCTGCCCTTTGCCGTGGAATGTTTTGTTATGTACGTGAGCGCCTCCTGGCTGGTGACGCGGCCGGCCACCGCTGTGCTCAATTCGCGATTGCCCGGCCCCAGCCAGGATTAGCAGGCATAGCTCTCGTTGTCTGCCTGCTTCGCCTCTGCTATCGTCGCCGTTTGCGATTCCCACTCCACTGCAGCCCGGAGCTCTCGTGAAAGCCTTATTTGCGGTACTCGTCTTCTGTGTCGCGCTTACGGCCCAGAACCCTTCCGCGAAGCCTGCCCCGCCCTACGCGGAAGACGGTAAGTCCATAGATTCCATCATTCACGCCATGTATGACGTCATCTCAGGTTCTGCCGGCGCGCGCAACTGGGAGCGCTTCCACTCCCTGTTTCTGCCGGAGGCCACCCTGGCCACCGTGCTTCACAAGGACGGCCAGACTCTGCACAAAGTCATGACGCCCGACGATTATGAGCGCGGCGCGGGCGCTTACTTTCAGCAGCATGCCTTTTATGAATCGGAAATTGCCCGCCAGACCGAGCAATTCGGCAACATCGCCCACGTGTTTACCACTTACGCCTCGCGACATGAAGTCAAGGCGGAGCCCTTTGAGCGCGGCATTAATAGCGTGGAACTGCTCAACGATGGCGCGCGCTGGTGGATTCTAACTATCTCCTGGGATTCCGAGCGCCCCGATAATCCCATTCCTGCCGAATATCTGAAGCCCTAAACCCGATTGATTTCACCACAGAGGCACAGAGACACGGAGAAACTCCGCTACTCATATTCATGTTTGTTTTTGATTCTGTCAGCCTGCGCGCAATAAATTCTGTCATCCTGAGCGCCGCAAGCCGACTCGCTTGCGAGTAGGCTTGCGGAGTCGAAGGACCCTCCCAAGGTTTGCCCCGTCATAGACGCTTCAGGGAGTTCTCTCGTAAAAACTCCTTTCGACATCTCGACGCTTTCGGCCAAGCAGGGCTGCTTCGACTCGGGCGTGCGCCCTCGCTCAGCATGACAGAGGGAATGAAGCTACCAAGGACCGGCCAAAGCCCCGCACCCACACGGAGACGAGCTTCGCTCGCCCGGACAGCCGAGGGCGGCCGTCCCCCACACAGGCTCAGCAGGGCGGCCGCCCCCACAGAGGCTGCACACACTTCCCGGGCCAAGTTCCAGGGAAGCTCTGATGAGGTTCACCTCTGTCATCCCGAGCGAAGCAGAATTGCCTGTTTTAGGCAATTCTGCGGAGGCGAGAGCCTGCCCTGAGCTTGTGAAAGGGGACCTTGCGTTTGTTGTGCCCTGCTTAATCTTAATTTCCTCTGTGTCTCTGTGGCGGATTTTGGTTTTCAAAAGCGGAAAAGGTAGGAAAGCTTCACGAAGAACTGCCGCCCGTCATTCAGGTAACGCCCACGGGTGCGCAGCAGGTTTCCGTTTACGTCATAGCCTAGCGGCGAGGCCAAATTCTGCAGGTCGCTGTTATAGCCCACATAAATCGCGGTATTGGGATGAACCATGTAGGTGATGAGAAAATCGGCATTGAATTGCTTGCTGCGAGGCAGCGAGGTAAACCGCGGATTGCTCAGCACCGTTGTGTACTGCGGAATCAAACGTAGCGAGAGCGCCCGCGTGATCTGGTAATTCCACTCCGAGCGAATGACGTGGTTGGTGAACGCGCTCATTCCCGTGGGCCGGTCCGTCAGCCGGTTCAGCAGGTAGGTGTTGTCAATCTTTAAGTTTTTGCTGGGATGCAGCGTCATCAGGAACTGCACTATGTCGTTGTTGTCGAGCACGGGCGCATGATTCGCCGGGGGATCATAATTGACCCCGGTCCCGCGCCCGTACCACAGGTCCAGCCCGAACCAGCGAAAGTACTTGGTTGAAACATCGCCGCCCACGATGTGCTGGTTATAAGCGGCAACAGCGGGCAAGCTAGAAAAGTCGACAGGACGCAACTGTTCCGGGTAGCTGGCGTACGGCATAAGGCTCAGGAAGGTCTGGCCCTTGAACTGGAAGGTGAGGTGCGGTTCGTACGCGCCGTCGAGAAAAGTCCCATCGTGCCCGTAAATACGGTTGAAGAACAAGGCTGGCCCCCAGGCAAGGAGGAAGCTGCCTTCCGGCCGGAACAAATAGCGGGCGAACTGCCGGATTTCCCGCATGTCCACGCGCGGCACGTATCCCGGCTCGGTCACAAAATTGGCGCCGATGTCGTTGTACTGCAACTCGTAATTGGTATGCAGGTCGTTGTACTGCACGTCCCCCTTGTAAGCGGGTCCCGCCTGGTAGCTGCCGTCCAGGTTGCGGGTGGAACTCGCCACCCCCTGCCCGAGCACGGTCCAGTTTTTGCCCAGCTTCAGCTGCGCATCCAGTCCGCCCACGCGATTGAAGCTGCCGGCGAATTCCCTGTCTGTAAAAATCGCGCCCACGGTTGACTGGTTGGCAATATCGCGTTTGATCCGGGCAATACTGAAATAGGCGCCTTGATGGAAGTTGGGATCGCCGTCGGCCAGTTCGAACCCGGGGCCGCGGTCGTTCACCACGAACATGCCCAGGGAGTAGGGGCCGAGGCGCCCGGTCAGCCGGGTACCGAATTGCGGATCCTCAATTCTGCGCGTGAAGACCAGGTCAATAGGTGTCGTGAAGTAATCCGCGTTCTCTAAGAAAAACGGCCGCTTTTCCGGGAAGAACACCTCGAAGCGCTGGTTGGTCGTAATCTGCGGCTGGTCCGACTCCACCTGGCTGAAATCCGGGTTGGCGGTTACATCCAGCACCAGGCTGTCGTGCAGGATGAATTTGGAATCGAGCCCGAAGCGGCCCTGATTGGCGGCCTCGAAGTAGGGCAGCGGATCGCGCGTATCCACAGCGCGAAAGGAGCGGAAAATTCCGTAGGGGATGAACTGCATGTTGCGCCCGGGCGCGATGCCCTCCATTCCCCGTATGGTCGCTTCCTGGTTCAGTCGCCCGTCCACGCGCCGGGTGATTTCCGGCCAGAACGTGTTCTCGTTCGTCCGCGGAATGGTGCGGTTCAGTATGATTCCCCAGCTTTGCTCCGAGTCGGAAGAAAATCGCAGGCTCTTGAAGGGAATCGCCATCCACACTACGAAGCCTCGGGGCGTCAGCTTGCCCTTGGAATCCCAGACCGTGTCCCAGGAGGAATCAAAGTTGCCGAAGTCTCCCTGAGCCTGCTCGGTGTACGTCCCGTCCCACTGCACTCCCAGGGCGTTGGCCTGGAAAACGTAAGCTCGGCGCTCATCGTGGAAGGTATCGAGCATCACTTCCACTGTGTCATCGTCGAAGATGTCCTCGCGCCGCGAAAGCCGGGCCCTGGTCAGTCGCGGGTGATTGTCAAAACAGACAAAAACGAAGTAAATATCCTTGTTGTCATAGCCGAGATAGACTTCGGTACGTTGACTCGAGCGGGCGCCGTCCTGGGGATCGCGCTGGATGAACCTGGAAACCTTGGCCATGCGCAGCGCGACCGGCCCGCTGGGTTGCATGCTGAGAAAGTCCTCCAGCGCGGGCGGTTGCGGCAGGCGGGGAATGGTGATGACCGAACGCGTCCGCTCGACCAGGGCGGCCATGCGATTTTGGTCGCGTGCTGCCGCCGGCGGCACGCATGCCATCGCCATAAGACTCAGCGCAAATATTGCGCAGCGCACTGGTGAGAGGCGAGGCAGAACTCTCCTGTTGGCGGCGCCCGGCCCTGTGTTGGCTCAGACCAGCGGCGT
>DATEGM010000347.1:0-6370 GCA_035280085.1 Terriglobales bacterium | reverse complement strand
GTTCAACCAGCCCAAGCCCCGCTTGCCCGGCCTGATCGCGGCCGGCCCCAATCTGTACCCCGAAATTTCACGGCTGCTGAAGCTACCAACAGTGGCTGGAATGGGCGTGTAGCGGAGCATCTCGCGAGAGCGTTCTGTGGCCGCTTTTCCTCTCAACCTGAGAGCGCCCAACGGTCACATCTAGTACGACTGAACCAGCGCTTAGGGCGTATCCCTGACCAACCGTATTGGCGTGACGTAGGAGCCGGTTTGCGGGCCCGAACCGGAGCCGGAGCCCGACCCTGAACCGCCACCCTGGCATGCGGTGTAGTTCTGATACGTGGCTGTAATGTTGTCGCCATTCGAACAAGGTGAGTCTGTCACCCCGCTATTGGGATTCACACAATGGAGGCCCGTCATCTGCGCCCAGCCCACGACCTTGGCAAACATCTCGTTGCCATTTACCGCCGTCTGAGTGGAGTCCCACAAGGGAAAAATGTAGGTGGTGGAAGCATTGGTATTGGCAAGGAGCAAATTGACCGAACCTGTCGTCGTGTTTGGCGCCAGCCCGGTTTGTACGCGCACATACTGCCCGCAATGCAGCGCCGTAACGGTGCATTTGTACCAGGAATCGGCATAAGGCGAATTGGGACCCTGACCGCTATTGTCAATCACCGTCCCGTCGCTAAACACCACAGGATTGGTAGCGTTGAGAATGTTGGAGGGAGTGTTGGTTGGGTCGGTGATGTCCTGGAGAAGGCTGGAGAAGTCCAGTGAGTAGTAGGTGCTGGGAGTAAAGCTGGTTCCGCTCTTCGGGCTGGTGGGACGAATGTTCTGTATCACCGTGGGTCCTGCGGCGCAGCTTAATGTGCCCGCAGTGTAAGTGCAGGGGATGATGGAATCCGGGACAAACACCGGGCGTATACAACTCGAACTGGAGCCGCCTCCCCCTCCATTGTTGGTCTGGGCCAAGGCGGTGACAGTGATTGCAACCGCCTGCTTGCCGAACACTCGTGCGAAAAAGGTTGGGCTGTTTGTGCTTACAGCCACCTTGTAGCAGTAAGCCGGATTATTGAGCGCGTCAGGACAACTGTAACCACCTGGCGTCGGGGTTAAAGTCGCTGTGGAACTGCCCAGGAACGGGTTCGCCTGAAATGCGTTCTGGGCGGCTGTGTTACCGGTGATGTCCGTGGTGTATGGCTGCAGCTGAGAGGGGCAATTGCCGGACTGTCCGCAAGCGTATTCGTAGACCCCGGCCATCGCCGCTGCATCGGCGGCATTCTGAGCGGAATTGCGCACCGCATACATGACCCCGAAGTCCACCGCCATGCCAACCACGAACACCACCACCGGTACCAGCACGGCCGTCATTAGAATCACCGAACCTCGTTCACGTCTTCGGTGCATAGGTCAGGTTCCTCAATAGAGATTTAAGAACGCCGTTGTGCGCGTGATGTTCATGGCGTTAGCGACTCCGTAGGAAGGGAGCCGCGGAAGCCAGTTGAGCTGATATGCGCAGGTCACGGTTATTTGCGAGAACCGGGGCGCGCTATCGGTGGGTGCCTGATACGATTGGTTCACATTTACCGAGAGTGTGCGGCACTGCTGCAACCCATTCCCAATCAGCCCATTATTTTGCGCGTAATTGGCCACATCCTGGCAGACCGCATTGGCGTTGGTCAGCGCCTTGCTCGTGAACGAGCAGCTCACCTGATTCTGCTGGTTCATCGCCGCGGGCGAGTACCAGGGAAGAATTGCTACTCGCGCTCCTTCGCGCGAAGCATTGGCAACGAGTTGATACACGCGGAACAGGTTCGCGCCCTCCACGGCTATCAAAGACATGAAGATAATGATCGGCAGAGCCAGCGCAAACTCAGCCAGCTGCGTTCCACTCTCCTTGCCACCGCGATGTTTCATCAGTTCCCCTCCGAACGCATTACCGCTGTAGCCGTGAGTGGAAGCTGCCAACCCCAGAACAATTGGACAGTACGGTGAACTGCCACCTGCTCGTACGTCTCCGTTCCGCAGGAGGCGACTCCTTTGCAGTTGTACGGCAAAGGCACCGTTACGGTGCATTGTCCGAGATAGACATTCTCGGCCGATAATGTCGGTTGCGATCCGGAAGCTGAGGGGCAGGCGCCCGAGGACAGGGTTGCGGGAGAGCCGCCGTTGCAGGCGGTAATTTGCCCCGTGCCGAATACTCCCGCACTTACTTTGTCACAAACTTTTGCCGCAACCTGGCTGCTGGTGGGCAGGGAGTACGGGTTGGTCGCATCGAAAGGATTGGGGGTGACTGCGTAGCGGGCCCCCTCCCGAGCCGCCCCCACCATAGTGTGGTAAGCGCTGAAAACCAGTCCAAATTCAAAAACCGCAAACAGCAGGAGAAAGAATACTGGCAGAACTAAAGCCGATTCTACAATGGTTGCACCGCGTTCATCGTACATAGCTGTCACTTCCAAGCCGTTCAAGGACTCTTACCTTAAGCGGCAATGCTGAGAGATGACACCCGTTGGCGGGAGGTCAGGATCTGCTTCAAAGCAGATGGCTGGCGCGCCATAGCGGACCGCGCCAGCGTCCCTCTCGGAAAACAACATGTTGCCGGTTAGCTGCCGATCGCGCTTGCCGTCTCGGAAAACACGTTGTTGGCCTGACTGCCGATCAGGCGAACCGTGCCGACAACGATGACCAAAATGACGGCCAGCATCACCGCGTACTCCGCAATATCCTCGCCCTCATCCTGCAACCACATTTGGCGCAATAGCTCTTTCATTGCTCCTCCAGATTTGAGTGAAGTTTGCAGACCGTTGCGCTGACGGGGGGGCGAGCGCGGGAGGGGAGGTTCCGCAGACCTACCCTAAAGGCACGTGCAGTACCATCCCGAAGCGTTGCAAAGAGCTTCGAATATCAATCGCTTACACCCGGACAGCTAAAGAGACAGATGAAAACTTTTGCGCATACTAGGCGCGCCTTAAGGTTGTTTCGATGTGGCCAGGCGAATCAGACGGGCCAGATGGAAAGAGCGGTCTTGCTGAGAATCTGCTCTTTTACAGGATTGGTGAGCGGCAAGGCACGAAAGTCGTCCAGGTTCTTTTTCACATCCGGGACGCCGGGGCCCGGCCAGTCGGTGCCAAACAGCGTTTTGGCCGAGATTTCTTCCAGGCGAGGGAAGTATGTAAGCAGGGTCTTGGGCGGAATGCCGCTGATGTCGAGGTACACATTGGGATGCCGGCGCACCAGGAAAAATGACGTGTTCATCCATAGCGGCCGTCCGCCGTGGGCGAGCAGGATCTTCATGCGAGGGAAGTCCACCGCCACATCATCAATGTAGATCGGGTCGCCATAGCGGTTCCGTGCTCCGGGAAAAATGGAGGTGCCGGTGTGGAACATTACGGGAATGCCGTTGGCCTCGGCTGCGCGGTAAATGATTTCCAGCTCTTTAACCCCATGCTGGTAGTCGTTGGGATAGAGCAGTTGGTGGGGCGGGTGAATTTTAATGAGGCGAATGCCCAGGCGCACGATCTGCTCCACGTCAGCAAGAACATTGGAGGTGTGGCGCGGATGCAGGCTGCCGCAGGGAATCAGGCGGCGCGGGTCGGCCTTGACGTACTCAGCCACGAAATCGTTCACGCCCGAGGTGAAGCCGATAATTTCCGGGGCGACGTAGTTGATGAGCACGGCGCGGTCAATGCCGCAGCGGTCAAGGTATTTCAGGAAGGCCTGGGGGGAGCGGCAGAACTCGACAATCTGGTCGAAGTTCGGGCGTTGTTTCTGCATCAACGCCAGCGCCCCCGGCTTAAACATTTCGATGGGCTGGATATGGATGTGGCAGTCGGTGATCAAGGCAGCTAGTAGCTACTAGCCTCTAGCTACTAGCTAGGAGCTGGGAGCTGATGTTCTCCTGTGGCTACGGTTAAAACTCGAATGCCTGCAGCAATGCTCGCCGCGTAAAGACCCGTATCATCTCGCGCCGATACTCCGGTGTCAAAGCGGAAGTGGTGAGCGGCTTAGCAGTGCGTGCTGCCAGTTCAGCCGCGTGTTCAGCCACCGCTTCGTCCACCGCCCGGCCCGCCAGAGCTTCACGCGCGCCTTTCACCAGTACGGGAGCGGCATTAACTGCGGTGAGAGCCACGCGCGCGTCTTCCACATGCCCATTGTTGCGGCGGACCGCGACGGCCACGCCCGCCAGCGGGTAGTCAATGGAGCCACGAATGCGCAGCTTGCGGTAAACGCCGTGCCAGCCGGCCGAAGAGTGCGGCAGGAAAACGCGGGTGAGCAGTTCATTCTTCCCCAGCTTGCGATAAGTGTCGCCTATTCCGGTGTAGAAATCGCGCAGCGGGAGACGGCGCGTGCCCGAAGGCCCGGCAAGTTCGATTTCGGCATCCAGGCAGAGTAGAGCCGGAGGCGTATCGCCAGAGAAGGCGGCCCAGCAGGTATCGCCCCCAGGGGCGACGTGACAGATGTTGCCATCCTTCTTGATGCAGAAGCCGCAGCCCTTGCGCCAGGTAAGCGACTGGTTGTACCAGAGACAGCGCGTGTCCAGGCAGATATTGCCGCCCAGGGTGCCCATGTTGCGCAGGATAGGCGAGGCCACCGTAGCCGCCGCTTCCGCCAGAACCGGATATTGCTGCCGCAGGAACTCCGAATGTTCGATTTCGGTAAGGTTAGTCAGAGCACCAATTTCAACGCCGCCGGATTGTGGCCGAATCCCGCGCAACTGGCCGATGCCTCGTATGTCGAGCACATAGCGCGGTGCGAAGAGTTTCTGGCGCAGGGAGGGGATGAGGTCGGTGCCTCCGGCAATCACCTGCACGTCCGGCGCGTGCCTGGCCAGAAGCTCCATCGCTTCAGCTACTGTGCGGGGGCGCAGTAGTTTGAATTCCGGAAGGCTCAATCGTCACCCCCGGCACTTCCCTGCTGTCCGCTGACCGCCGGATCGAGCCGGTGGCGCTGCGGCCCCTTGCCTTTGAACCAGAGCGCGCCGCCGTGTTCGCGGAGACGGGCCGGGCGGGTTGGGTCCACGCCTTCTGTGAGGTTGAGCTTTTTGGCGTTTTTCTGCGCACGCAACGCAGCCAGGACCCGCTCCGGAGTGAAGGGCGCCTCGCGCAGGCGGATGCCGACCGCGTCATGAATGGCGTTAGCGATTGCGGGAATTGTAGCCGCCAGCGAGCCTTCGCTGCACTCCTTGGCCCCGAACGGGCCTTCGGGATCAATGCTCTCCACGATGAAGGGCTCGATTTCGGGCGATTCCACGGAAGACGGGCTGCGGTACTCCAGCAGGCCGGGGTTCATCAGCATGCCGTCTTTCCAGACCATTTCTTCCTGCAGCGCCTGACCCAGCCCCATCCAGACCGAGCCGATGATCTGCCCCTCGACCGAAACGGGATTCAGGGCGCGTCCGCAATCGTGCGCCGCCCAGATCTTGTGCACGGTGACTTCGCCGGTTTCTTCGTCCAGGCTGACTTCCGCCACCTGCGCCGAGTAGGAGTACGCCGGCGAAGGCCCCACCCCCGCGCCTTTAAACTTGCCGCCGCGAGCCTCCAGGGAAGGAGCGTAGGAGCCTGTGCCGGTCAGCGCGCCATGAAAATCAATGGCCGCCACCACCGCCTCTTCGAAGGTCATCCAGTCTTTGGGGCCTTCCTCCTTGCGCTTCTGCTGCAGGGAGCCGCGCAGAATCTGGCCCTCCACCCGGCCGCTAACAGACGCATTTGTGGTGCGGGCGCCCTCGCCCGCGGCACTTGAACTCGTACTCATTTTGCTCACTCTGTCGTTGCTGAACACCAGGCCTTCCGGCGCGCAATTCATTTTGCGGGCGGCGGCGCTGGCAATCTGTTTGCGAATTTCCTCCGCCGCGCGCAGCGTGGCATTACCCGCCATCATCGTCACTCGACTGGAGTAGGAGCCGATGTCAATGGGCGTAAGGTCAGTGTCAGCGGCCACCACTCGCACTCGCGAAAGCGCGCAGCCCAGCACCTCCGCCGCCACCTGCGCGGTCATGGTGTCGGAACCCTGGCCGATTTCGGAAGCGCCGGTGTAGGCCACTACCCCGCCATCGCGGTCCACCTTGATGTTGACCGTGGAGTGCGGCATATCAGAGCGGATGATGGAATTGGCCGCACCGCTTACGTAATGGCTGCAGCCCATGCCCAGGCCGCGCCCCCGGCCTAACTTGCCGCGGCGATCGTTCCAGCTGGATGCCGCCGTCACTTTTTCTACACACTCGGGCAGGCCATAGCTGAGCACGCGCAGGTTGTTGACCGTAATGCAGGGCGGCTTGAGGAAATTTCTCTTCCGCACTTCGTAGGGGTCGAGCTTGAGTGCGGCACAAATTTCATCCAGCTGCGATTCGAAGGCGAAGCGCACGTTCACTGTGCCATGGCCGCGCATCGCACCA
>DATEGM010000346.1:0-5876 GCA_035280085.1 Terriglobales bacterium | reverse complement strand
CATGTCGCGGGTGGTTTCCTTCACCAGCAGCACGTTGCCGAACTCGCGCCGCGCCTCGGCCTTGGCTGAGTCGGGCGTCGCGCCACGGTCTTGACGGTCGCGCATTGCCATGGCCAGGTGCGACTGAATTTCCTCATCCAGCTCCCGGGCCTGGTTCTTCTTCCACCGTGGCAGCCGCATTATCTTTCTCCTAATCGCGCGCGAGGTTCAGCACGCCGCCAATCGCCTGTACCAGCAAGTCCCAGCGCGAGCGCTCGGCGGCCAGTTGTTTCTTGCCCGCAGCCGTCAGCTGGTATTCCTTTACCCGCTGGTTGTTGTCCGAAAGCTTCCACTCTGACCGGATCCAGCCCTCGCGCTCCAGACGATGCAGGGCCGGGTAAAGCGAGCCGGTTTCCACCTGCAGCACCTCGCCCGAGCCCAGGCGTATGGCCTGGCTTATACCGTAGCCGTGCTGCGGCCCCCACTGCAGGGTCTGCAGAATCAGCAGGTCGAGGGTGCCCTGCAACAGCTCAATGCGGTTCTGATAGCGAGTTCCCATGTGCCGGCCTCAGGCTGTAGATGTTCTACATGCCTTTGGGATGTAGACGGCCTACTCCCTGGTTGGTGAGCAGCGGGAAAATATTTTTTTCCGAGGCTGGGAACAGGTGCCGTCCGCTAACGTCCGAGGCTACATTCTGGCGCTGCTTCGCGGCTGAAGAATCATGGGTTCGTTTCCGCGGCTCAAGAATGACGGTATTGTTCCACCGCGGTTTAGATTTCTGGGTTCTCTCGCCGCCTGGATTTCTGCGTTCTGACACAGACTTTTCCGTGCTGGGCTTTACCATGACGCCACGAAGGGGCTGACCTTCAGGCATGCCGTTGAGACTCGCACCCAGGCCGGCTTTAGCCGCTGCCGCGTCGCGGGCGTGGCGCCCGCGCCACAATTCTCCTTTGCCCGCCGGCAAAGCAGGAGACTACTGCGAGTGTCAGTGCGGGCGGGAATTCAAATCACGGGACAACATCAGCTTTAGCGTCACCCTATCCGCTCCGCCGCTCCAACCAACGCCGACTCCCGCTTCAACATTCACGGGCCCGCCATTGCGGTCCATGACCGCCCAACTCTCATGGAATTGCTCATTGTGCGAAACAAAACCGCGCAGTGGACCGAAGCCATCGTACTGCTCGAGCGCCACCGCCCATTTTTCCGTCAGGTTATATGCAACTCGGCCGGCGGGATTGTACTCCAGGTTTTTTAGCCCGCCGGTGTAATCGGTGTCGAGAATTGGATTGTAGATGAGGTCCCAGCGTTGCAGATGCACGCCGATTATCGGCCGGATCTCGGAAGTAACGCGCTTCGGCTCCCAGTAGCGGGCGTTCACGCTGAATTCAAAGTTCACCCCGTAAAACAACTTGCGATCGTGGGCGCGAGGACTTACGAACAGCTCACGGACCTTAAAGCCATTGATGGTTGCGCCCTGGTTGCTCGAGTACAGGCTGTACACCGGCAGATATAAACCTTGCTCAAACCAGGGCGTGACCCCGTAAGCCCATTCGGCCGCGCCGTTGAGAGATTGATTGGCAACAATTGCTTCAGGGAATCCCGGCGTCCTTCGGCCCTTGGGAGTAAAGTTCGTGTGAATCATCAAATTGAACATGCCGGGGTCGGCAATCTGGGCGTCGTAGACCTGAATTTCGTCGGTCTGCGCCAGCATCTTCGCAGGCATTGCTGCCCAACCGAGCACCACCAGCAAAAGCTGGCCGAAGATTGCAATCTTCTGAAGCAGGTTCAACCTCGTCGAGTGGATCGAACAGCATACTATGTGGAGACGTAACTTGTTATATCTCGCAGACGTTTCCAGCAACGTCTCTACTGTGCCGTGGCGGCTTCGGGACGCAGCAGCAACTGCTCCGCCGGCGAAAACGCGCGTTCGCGAATCATCGTGGTGCTGATCAGGCACGTCAGACCGGAAGCGGCGAAAATCATCGCGATCACCACGAACTGATAAACCGCGGCATAGAGCGGCGGAGAACCGGAAAGCACCATGCCCGCCATTAGACCGGGAATCCACACAATGCCCAGGGAGCGCAGGTTATCAATCGCGGGAATCAGGCTGGCCTGGTAAGCGGCCTGCACGTAAGGAGCAACGGTCTGCTCCGGCGCCGCGCCCAGGGCCAAGGCGGCCTCTACGTGGCCTACGTGAGCATGCACGTCGGAACGAAAGCGGTCCAGCGCCAGTCCGTTGGTGTTCATGGCATTGGCGATCAGCATGCTCCCCACGGGCACGAGCGCGGTGATGGCGGTATCAATGGCTCCGGCAAAGGTCATCAGGGAGATGACTGAACCGGCGCCGGCGGCGATGGCATAAAGTGAAACGCGGAAAGCTCCTGGAATGCGTTTGGCGCGGCGGGCGGAAGTGGCGGCCGCGGCCACCGTCATGGCGGCCAGGATGAAGACGCTGGTCCAGCGCGGCCCGCGCAACATGAGCACCAGGATGGAGCCGACGATCATGATCTGGGCCAGTCCGCGCACCAGCGCGATGAGCGTTTCCCGCTCCACATGAATCTGGCGGCGGCGCGCCAGCAGCATAACCGCAATCGCGGCCAGAGTCGCCACACCGGCCTGTGCCAGCCCCAGTGCCAGTTGGTTTTTAAACAGTCCGTTGAGCACCCAGCACCTCCTGCAGCGAGCCGATGCGGCTCAGCTTTCCTTTTTCGATAACCATCACCCGTTCAACCAGGCGCGCCGCCTGCGCGGTATCGTGGGTGACAATGAGGCAGGTAAGCCGGCGTGCCTCAACAATCTCGCGCACCAGCGCCTCGATTCCATGCTTGGCTGCGTCGTCCAGGGCGGAAGTGGGTTCGTCGAGCAGCAGAACCTCAGGGCCGTTTGCCAGGCAGCGGGCAAAGGCTACCCGTTGCGCCTCTCCGCCGGAGAGATTGGCTACATTTCGGCTGGCGAATCCGGGCAGGCCCACCTGCTCCAGCAGGCGAGCGATAGCCTCATCGTCCAATGTCTCTCCCTGCTGGCGGGGGCCGAAGCGGATGTTTTCGGCCACGGTACCCGGAAAGAGAAACGCGGTCTGCATGACCATGCCCAGTCGCCGCCGCAGGACGCGAGGCGGGATTTCACGGTAATCGCGGCCCTGCACGTAAAAAGTGCCACTGGTCGGTTCATCCAGGCGATTGAGCAGGCGCAAGAACGAGGATTTGCCGGCGCCGCTCGGCCCCACGATGGCCAGCACATCGCCTTGCGGGACTTCGATGGAAATGTCATCCACGATGCGTCGGCCAGCCACATCGCGGGTCAGGTGCTCGGTGCGAAGGATGGGAGTGGGCGTGGCCATCGGCGGGTCGACGGTGTTTTACGCCCTTTTTCGGGACCGCGCCATGGCCTCGCGCGCCTCGCGGTCGGCAGTGCGGCGGCGTTCGGTTTCACGCTTGTCCCACATCTGCTTGCCCTTGGCCAGCGCAAGTTCCACTTTAACCCTCCCATTTTTGAAATACATGCGGGTGGGAATCAGGGTGAGGCCGCGTTGCTGAGTTTTCCCTATAAGCTTTCGCAGCTCTTCCTTGTGTACCAATAACTTACGGGTGCGCAGCGGCTCGTGGTTGAAGATGTTTCCATGCTCATAGGGGCCGATATGCGCGTTCAACAGCCACAATTCGCCGTCTTTGACGAGCCCATAGGAGTCTTTCAGATTGGCCCGGCCGGCGCGAACCGATTTGACTTCCGTGCCGGTAAGGGCGATTCCTGCCTCAAATTTCTCTAAAAGAAAGTAGTTGTGGGAAGCAGCCCGGTTCACGGAGGCATCGCGCTGGCCGGCAGCAGTGGGATCGCGGCGAGGATTCTTCTCCGGCAGGGAACGCGTGGGATGTGCAGGCTGGCGAGGCATTTAGCACCAACGGCATAGTACCAAAAGCCGCACTGCTCCCTCTCTCGGTAATTGCCGGAGGCCTCTTTTTTGAATGTTATAATGCCCTTTCCTCATGCAAAAAAGCGCTTTCCGACCGATCTTGTAGAAGGAGAGGCTTGCCGCATGTGCGCCACAGGTCGAATCCTCTTGGGAGCGTCTTGATGCACAAACTGACCCGGTGGTCCGGGGTGTTGCTGCTGCTGGCGGCAGTCAGCATGCCCGCCTTTGCCGACAAGGCTAAGTCCCTCTACAACCAAGGCAAAGAGGCTGAAGCGCAGCAGGACTATGTGCAGGCCTACCAGGACTACCGCCAGGCCTACAATCTGAAGCCCGACAACCTCTACTACCGCACCGCGTTTGAGCGCCTGCGTTTTCTGGCGGCAGCCACCAAGGTGCATCAGGGCCAGTTGCTGCGCCAGGCCGGCCAATTGCAGGTGGCGCTGAAGATGTTCCAGGAAGCGGCCGCCATTGACCCCTCCAGCTTTATCGCTACGCAGGAGATCAAGCGCACCCAGGACATGATTCAGAAGGCGCAGGCGGCCGGGAAAGAAGTTCCGCCGCCCACTCCCACGGGTCCATTGGGGAAGATGCTGGAGCAGGCCGGCGGGCCGGTAGAACTCGCGCCCATTTCCAACACTCCTATCACGCTGAAGATGACGGAGGACAGCAAGGTTGCCTACGAGACCATCGGCAAGTTGGCCGGCATCAACGTGCTGTTTGACCCGGATTACACCTCGCGGCGAATTCACATTGAGCTGAACGGGGTAACGCTGCAGCAGGCACTGGAGATTGTGGCCCTGGAGTCAAAGACTTTCTGGCGGCCGGTGACGCCCAACACCATCTTCGTTGCCGCCGACAATCCGGCCAAACGCAAGGAACTGGAACAGAGCGTTATCAAGACTTTCTATCTTTCCAATCTTTCCGCTCCGACTGAGCTCCAGGACGTGGTGAACGCCATGCGCACCATCCTGGAAGTCAGCCGGATCCAGCAGCTGCCTTCGCAGAACGCTATCGTGGTGCGGGGAACGCCCGACCAGGTGGCGCTGGCGGAAAAGCTGATTGGCGACATTGACAAGGCCAAGCCGGAAGTAGTGGTGGACATTGCGGTGATGCAGGTGAACCGGGAGAAAGTGCGTACCCTGGGCATTAATCCGCCCACCAGCGCCACGGTTTCCCTGCAGCCCAATTTGAACACCAGCAGCGGTACGGGGACGGGGACTGGCACAGGCACGGGTACGGGCACGGGAACGGGAACCGGGACGGGGACCGGAACGCCAGGCAGCATCAGTCTGAACGCGCTGGGTAACCTGAACGCCACTGATTTCCAGGTGAACATCAGCTCGGCGACAGCTACCGCGCTATACAGCGACAACGACAGCCGCATCCTGCAGCAGCCGGAGATTCGCGCCGTGGATGGGCAGAAAGCTTCGCTGAAAATCGGCGAGCGCGTGCCGGTGGCCACCGGCTCATTCCAGCCGGGCATCGGCGGCGTGGGCATCAACCCGCTGGTGAATACACAATTTCAGTACCTTGACGTAGGCGTGAACATTGACATCACACCGCATGTGCACTCCGACGGATCGGTGACTCTGAAGGTGATGATGGACGTCTCCAATGTAGCCGGTAATACGAACATTGGCGGCATCCAGCAGCCCATCATCGGGCAGCGCAAAATTGAACACGAAATCCGGCTCAAGGAAGGCGAAGTCAACATGCTGGGCGGCATGTTCGAGCACGACGATGTGCGCAGCCTGAGCGGATATCCCTGGCTGGCACAGATTCCGCTGCTGCGTTACCTGTTCTCGCAAAGCAACGTAGACCGGCGCAACAGCGAAATCGTGTTCGTGCTGACCCCGCACGTGGTGCGCGGCCAGTTCGTTACCCCGATGAATGAGCGCGTGATTGACGTGGGCACGGCCAACTCCATTGACCTGCGGCAGGCGAGCGAGGTGGTTCCGGCAGCCCCAGGGCAGCCCGCCCCTG
>DATEGM010000345.1:0-7551 GCA_035280085.1 Terriglobales bacterium | reverse complement strand
CAGACTGCGCGCCAATCGCACGCCTTCCAAGCCAATCACCGGGTCGGGATTCGCCTTGGAAGTCGTGGCGAATACCGGGCCTACGGCTACGTAGTCGGCGGATCCGGACGCTACCGCCCTCACCTGCTCCGGGTTGTGGGTGGAAACGCCCACCCACAGCTTTTCCCCCACGACGCGGCGGGCGCCTTCTACCGGCAAATCCTCCTGGCCCACGTGCACACCGTCAAAACCGGCGGCCAGGCAGAGGTCCGCGCGGTCGTTCATGATGAGGCGAGCGCCTTCCAGCTTGCGGCGCAGTTCCCGAGCGTGGCTGAGCATCTGGCGAGCATTACCGCTCTTATTGCGGTACTGAAAAAGCGCCACGCCCGCCGCGCGCAGTTCCTCAGCAAAGGCCAGCAGGGCGCCCGTATCTGGGAAAAAAGCGGCGTCAATGATGGCGTACAGGCGGGGAAGCATAAGGCCAGTAGTCGGGAGTCAGGAGTCGGGAGGCAGTTGTTGCGCCCCGAGCTGACAATTCAGTTTATCGAAAGATGTGGCGGACAAGTTCCATAGCGCCTGGAGCTCAAGGCATTGGTGACGGTGATGGCTTACTGCACGATGACGCTGTTCGGCACTTTTTCTAGCAGCCCAGGCACTCGGAAGTCTTTTCGGCAGGTTTGATTTCAGGCGGCTTGGCAGGACAAGCGGCATTTTCAGGCTGCAGTTTTGCCGGGGGAACAACGGTCTTTGCTTGTGCCGTGCGACTTTCCAGCTCCGATAAAGCCAAGAGCTGCTTAATGATATCGCCCTTTTCCATTTTCTCTGCCTTTTTGGATTCCGTCGGGCTGAGCTTAAGCAAGATAACGAACATGGCTGCGGCAGCGACAGCTCCGATGAGGACGATGATAAGCATCCGCGCTGTTTCCTCCGGATGGGTAGTGCTCGGCAACGAAATTGTGCGCTGGAGAAGCGGGGAGATAAAAGTTACCAAGGTCGGGGTTGTGGCCCGGACCTCTTTGTCACTGGTGTAACGTCCTCACGGCCGCTTGTTTTCTCGCCACCAGTGCTGGTGGAACGCCGACAATCAGGTCGTTACCAGGAGCGGCCAACGTAAAGATTGAACGTCCGCAGCACTCCATTCAGATTTGGGTTCCAGTAATCGCGGTAGCTACCGTAATCGAAAATCAGACCTCCCTCGACCTTCCGCGGAAACAGATAGTAAGCCTTGGATTGGCCGATCCATTGCGGAACGACCACTTGCGAAACCTGCGTGGCTGCCAATTGCAGGTTCCCCAATGCCTGGGCGAACAGCACAGGATCAAAAGCACCCTGCGCGATTAAAGCTGCATTGCCGAAGGCAGCCGGATCGCTGGCATTCAAATCGGGCCGGAAGCCGCTGCGCGCCGAGTTATAGGTGATCCTTAGATTCAGTCCCAGGCGCTGTTTGACGGTGTAGCTGGAGTCGCCCCAGTAAGCCTGGCTGATCTGCTTGTAGGGGACCAGCGGCTGATCCAGAACGTAGCCGGCGGCGTTATCGTTCTGAAAGGCCATGTAGGTCGTTAGGTTGTTCTGCTGGTAGGAATAGCCCAGACCGAGATTCCATGCGGGCACCAGGCGCAGAGTGGCGCTGGCCGTGTCCGTATAAAACCGGTTGCGCCGTTGAAACGCACCGGCGATGTTAGGCAGCGGAATAGCCGGAAAGGCATTCTGCACGATGATGCTGAGGTCGTTGGAGAACACCAGCCAACTAACCGGCGTCAAGGTGACATCGGTAAATGTGCGGTTATTGCTTTGGGGAATGATCAAATAGCCGGGATCGTGCGTTCCCGTCCACTCATATCCCGCACGGGCGCTCCAGTGGCCGCGGTCGTGATAGCGCAGCGCCAGGCCCGTCGTATTGCTGGTAGAAGACGGCACCACGCGCAGCAAGTCGGTATTGTCAAAAGAATACACCTGTGGCCAGAGAAAGGCGTTTGAACGGGTGATGCCCCCATGGCGGTAAAAGAGTTCCGCATTTAAATTGGCCGGCAATTCGTAATCCAGCCGCCCGCCTTCGGCATGGTTGTGGTACGACACGTTGCCATACAGGTCGTAGAAAGGCGTGAAGTCATTAATCAGGTTGTGCTGGTGGTAATCGGCCGTGAGCCGCAGGCGATCCATGGGTCGCCAGTTCAGAGTCTGATCCGTATCAAAGCCGTTCTGGGGATGATTGGTCAGCGCATCGCGCAACCGGGCATAGCTGACGTGGCCGTTGATACTGAGCTTTGGAGAAGCCGTCCAGTTCAAATTCATGCTGTCGGTTGAGGATTGGTTGGGCGCGGGAATATCGAGGAAATAATTCCCGGGAGCCACAGCCGGGGGCACCGGCACGGGTGGAGGCGGCGGCTCATCCACTGGAGTGAACGGGCCATGACCGGCTGCCGGGAATACCAGGCGATCAGTGAAGCTGCTGAAAGTGTGCTGGTAGGTGAGCCGTACCGGCCCCAGATCAACATCGGCGCCTGCGCCGATGTTGCGGGTGGTGTAGTTAACCTGCTGGAAGCGGGTGGTGTAGTGGCAGAACTCGCCGCAATTCGCGTTCGTGTTCTCATCCAGGTAGGCGAGCTGGCTTACGCCTGCCCTGGCCTGCCAGTTGCCGTTCACGAACAGATGAACGGGCACCTTGGGCACTTTGAACTGGCCCTGGGCGTTGCCCAATCTTCTCTTCACCCCGAAAACCGCATGGGCGGGAATGAGATTCGTAATGGGCAGCAGGTCGGGTGACATCACGCCCGCATAGAAGGGATACGTGTCCTGCTGCTGCACAAAGCTGCGCATGTCAAAGTTGACCTGCAGCCGCTGGCCGGCGGTGAGCTGCGAGGCGGCGTAGTAGTCATCGCCGGTCAAAAGGTTCGCGCGAGATACGACCGTGAGGTGATTCTGCGGCGAAACATAGGTGTTGGTTGCATCGGCGCCGGCGGACTGCTGCAGGCTGTCATATTCGCCCACCCTTCCGAGGAAACCCGAACCATCCACAAAGCGGTAGGCGCCAGGCGTGAGAGAGGTGATCGAGTAAACGCCTGCGGCGTTGACTTCCGTTTGGGCGCCCCCCTGCATGTTCCCGCCAGAAAGCGGCGGCAAAGTTCCAGACATCATGCCCAAGGCCCCGCCGGCAACACCAAGGGCGTAGTTGGACACGTGAGATGCCACTGTAGGCAGGACGGCGGCCGAAGTTGCCGCATGCGCCGACACCGCCGCACCCGACAAGGGCTGGGCCGTTTGCGGCGCCACAGCCGGCACGCCGTACGGGCCTTTGTCCACAAAGCGGCTGCCGCCGCTTGGGGTGGCCACATCGGTGCCGTGAATGGAGCCATGGCAGTTGGTGCAGCGGTCGTCCAAGGGCAGGCTGGCCCCGTTGTGGTGGCTGGCATGGCATTGCAGGCACAACGCCGGCATGCTCACGGACAGCAGATTGGTGTTGGGCGAGCCATGGGAGGTGTGGCAAGTGAGGCAGTTCTCGGTGACCGGAGGATGCTGGTAGGCAAACGGTCCGCGGTACTGGGCGTGGCAGCTAAGGCAGAGCTGGTTCACACTCGAGGTGCGCAGGTTGTTGCCGGCCGGCCCTCCGTGAGGATCGTGGCAATCCACACAGCTCATTTTGCCTTCGCGCAGCGGGTGATGGTAGGGCAAGCTGAGCTGCGCCTTTTCCGTCTGGTGGCACTTGATGCATGCTTCGTTGGTTTGGGTTAGTGGGCGGAGGATCACATTGGCGTCGGGCACTGCCGTCTCGGCGGCAAATGCCGTGCTCGTGGCTGTGTCGAAGCGGAGATGGCCTTCACTCGCAGCTTTCGCGGCAGCGGCATGAACCTGGTGGCAGTCAATGCAGCGAACGCGGTTAGCAGAGTGCGAGCCGCCGGTCCAGTAGCGCACCTTGGCGTCGCGAGCGTGACAGCTTAAGCAAACTCCATTGGCGGACGAGGGCGGACGCTTGGTGAAGCTGATGATCTTGCTGACATCGCCACCCCCTTCCACGTGCTTGCTGCCGTAGCCGTGGCAATCTTCGCATTGCACGCCCTGTTGGGAGTGGAAGGCGTGCTGGTAGTCCCGGGACTGATCTGAGTGGCAGGTGGCGCATTGTTCGGCCCCGACCCGGCTGGCTCCGGGAATCTCCGTGTAGATGCCGAACTGCTTTTGCTGCGTCCAGGCAGTTGAGTTTTTCTGAGCGCCGCTGGGCAGTACGAGAAGAAGAAAAGCGGAAAAGATGAGGCCGAAGGGAGCGGTACGCATATTGTCCCTCCTGAAATTCCCAAATTAGGACAATCCGGAATTGGGAATCTGTGAGCCAGCACACAAGAGAGGGTGACGGGGATTACGTCGATAGTACGCCGGGCACTACTTCGCCATTTCTACCTGCTTGCCTGCACTCAGGAAGCGACCCAGGAAGTTGGTGTCGAAGCGGCCGGAGCGGAAATCGGCATTGGCCAGCAGGCGCCGGTGCAGCGGAATGGTGGTGTAAACGCCCTCTACAATGAACATTTCCAGCGCTCGGGCCATGCGGGAGATCGCTTCCGAGCGGTCTTTGCCGCGCACAATCAGCTTGGCGATCAGGGAATCGTAGTACGGAGGAATTACGCCTTCGGCATAGGCGGCAGTATCCACGCGGACGCCGGTGCCACCGGGGGGATGAAAAGCGGTAATCTTGCCCGCCGAGGGCGTGAACTTTTCCGGGTGCTCAGCATTGATGCGGCACTCAATGGCGTGGCCGCGAGTCAGCACCTTGCCCTGCAGGACTTCGTCCATGCGCCCGCCGGTGGCCAACAGTATCTGGCTCTTCACCAGGTCCACGTCGGTGACCATTTCCGTCACCGCGTGCTCCACCTGGATACGGGTGTTCATTTCGATGAAATACAGGCTGCGGTCCTCATCCATGAGGAATTCGACGGTGCCGGCATTGACATAACCGATTTTCGAAAGCGTAGCGGCGAGCATGGAGCCGATGCGCTCCCGCAGTTCGGGCGTCATCTGAGTGGAGGGCGATTCCTCCAGCAGCTTCTGATGGCGGCGCTGAATGCTGCATTCGCGCTCGCCCAGGCTGATCACTTTGCCATAGGAGTCTGCCAGCACCTGGAACTCGATATGGCGGGGTCGCTCCAGGAATTTTTCCAGGTAAAGGTCGCCATTGCCGAAAGCGGCCGCTGCCTCCGACTGCGCCGCGCGAAACAGGTTGGGCAGTTCCTCATCGGTGCGAATGATGCGCATGCCGCGCCCGCCGCCACCGGCGGAGGCCTTCACGATCACCGGATAGCCGATTTGCCGCGCCCACTCCTGGGCCTCGCCTTCCGAGCTGATTACCCCCTCGGAACCGGGCAGGATGGGCACGCCCGCCGCTTTCATGGCGGCGCGCGCCTTTTCCTTTTCGCCCATAAGCCGGGTGATTTCCGGCGGCGGTCCGATGAACTTGATATGGCAGGTTTCGCAGACTTCGGCGAAATTGGCGTTTTCCGCCAGCAGCCCGTAACCGGGATGGATGGCATCCACGTTGGCGATTTCCGCCGCGCTGATCACCGCGGGAATGTTGAGGTAGCTTTGCGCGAGCTGCGGCGGGCCAATGCAGATGGCCTCATCCGCGAAGCGCACCGGCAACGAGTGGCGGTCAGCCTCGCTGTAGATGGCCACCGCCTTGATGCCCAGCTCCTTGCAGGCGCAGATCACCCGCAGGGCAATCTCACCGCGATTGGCAATCAAGATCTTCTTGAACATTATCAGTGCAGTTGAGCAGTTTGTGGCGCGGGCGCCCTCGCCCGCGAACCCCAGGGGCTAAAGCCCGATGTGAATCGGGCGACATTTCCCCGGACTGAAGTCCGGGGCTTCCACATTATCCGGAGCGTCCGGGCTTCCACATCAACCCGGAGCGTCCGGGGGCTTCCACATCCCTCCGAGCCAATATCAAAACGCGGCGTCCGGGGCTTCACACCCTGGTCCAGCCAGTATCAAGCCGGTAGCATGGAACCCGGCATTAACGCCTGCAACGAGCAAAAAGTTCATTTGCGCGGGCGCACTTCAAAAAGGGGCTGGCCATACTCCACGGGCTGGCCGTTGTTCACCACTCTCTTAACAACCTCTCCGGCCACATCACATTCGATTTCGTTCATCAGCTTCATGGCCTCAATGATGCAGAGCACCTGTCCCACCTCTACCGTGTCTCCAGGCTTGACGAAGGGCGGAGAGCCGGGCGAGGGCGCCTCATAGAACGTGCCGACAATGGGTGAGGTGATGGTGTGCAGCCCTTCGTCTTTGGCGGCTGTACCGGGAGGCGCCGAAGAAGCGGCGGCGGGGACAGAAGCCGGAGCCGCAGAAGCAGCTCGCGTCTCGACCGCGGCGGATGGCGCCATGGGGGGCACGGTTACATAGTGCACATCGCGCCCGGCGGCGGTTTCGACCCCACGCTTGATGCGGACCTTGACGTCGCCACGCTCCAACTCAAATTCGGTGACGTCCTTCTCGATTAAGAACTCGATGAGTTCCTTGAGCTCTTTTTGATTCATGATCTGGTGGAGGGACTGCGTTTTCCCGGCCGCTCCAGGAGCCTGCGGCCACGTTATCCGCGGCGGGTTGCTGGCCTGGATCGCCCGCGAATCCGCCCTTCTTACAGCACGATCAATTCTTTGTTCGTGGAGGTGAGCACCTCGCAACCGGAGCCGGTTACAACTACCATGTCCTCAATCCGCACTCCGCCCCGCTTGGCCAGGTAAACTCCCGGCTCGACGGTGATCACCATGCCCGGCTGCAGGCGCTCCTGTTGTCCGGCGGCCACGCGGGGAGCTTCATGGATTTCCAAGCCCACCCCGTGACCCGTGGAATGAGTAAAGTAGCGCGCCAACCCGGCGCCGCGCAGCACATTACGGGCTGCCCGGTCCACTTCGCCAACTGCAACTCCAGGCCGAACTGCTGCGATGGCCGCCTGTTGAGCTTCCAGAACTGCCTGGTAAACGCGGCGGGCCTCCGCTGTCGGGCGACCCACGCATACAGTGCGGGTCATATCCGAACAATAACCAGCGAGTATAACACCGAAGTCGAAGAGCACGAACCCGTTGCGAGGAACCTTGCCGGCGGTAGGATGCGCGTGCGGCAAAGCGGTTCGGGGCCCGGCGGCCACGATGGTTGGAAATGACATGGCCTCGGCCCCAGCCCGGCGAGCGGCGTACTCCATCTCCGCAGACAGGGCAATTTCGGTGACGCCGGGGCGGGTTTTTCGCAGTGCCACATCAAAGAGCGACGCCCCCAGTCGGGCCGCCGCCCGCATGCGCGTCAGTTCCTCTTGGTCCTTCACCTGGCGCAGGCGCTCGACGGAGCCCGCCGTGTCGCGCAAACGCGCACGGGGAGCGAGCGTGCGCATCAGCAGCGTCCGCGCCGCCAGCGTGAGATGGTCGCTTTCAATGCCTAGTACCATTTTTTTCCGCCCGACGCGCTTCCGCACCCACTCTGCCGCGGCAACCAGGGCAGACTTGCGGCTGATGACTACTCGCGCACCCACCACTTCCGCTCGGGCTTGCTCGGTGTAACGGCCGTCCGTGAAAAGCACCGAACCGGAAG
>DATEGM010000344.1:0-5644 GCA_035280085.1 Terriglobales bacterium | reverse complement strand
AGGAATGGCGGCGCCTTTCGGGCAAGTCCTTTGTTTTTGCCTTCTGGGCAGTGCGGGAGGCGGCCCTGACGGAGATGCAGCCGGGGCTGGACCTGGCAGCGATTTTCCAGGCTTCCCGCGACCACGGACTGCGGCCTCCCGCTCTGGAGGAGATCGCCCACGAGTGGTCAGGACGGCTGCAACTCACGCCGGCCGAAGTGAAAAGCTATCTCACCAGGAACATCTATTACCAGCTTGACCAGGACTGTCTCGACGGTATGGACCTGTTCTTCCGCTATGCCGTCGAATGTGGCGCAGTGGAGGGGCTGCGCCCTATCAACTTCCTCCAAGCCGCGGCCGCGCCGGGCAGCCTACGCCGCAGCTAGGCTGCGAAAGCGCGCTCCTGAGTATCTTCCCGGGCAAATAATGCTTCTAAATGGGCGATAGCTTCACGCCTCAGGCGCTAAAGCCGACGCAGTTTATCCGCTCTGGGGGCGACTGAAACCGTGCCCTTCTGAAAACTCGATGCGAAACCTCCTCATAACCCTGCTCCTGGTCAACCCGGTATGGACGTGGCTGCACCGGCTGGGCGGACCCGGGCTGATCCTGCTGGGTCTGGCCGACAACTCGCTGATTCCGTTGCCTGGCAGCGTAGATGTGTTCGTAATCCTGCTCTCGGCGCACCGCCGGGAGTGGTGGCCCTACTACGCGTTCATGGCCACGGTAGGAGCGGTCATCGGCGGTTACCTCACCTACCGGCTGGCGGAAAAGGGAGGCGAGGAGACTCTCGAAAAGAAGGTCGGCAAGCAGCGGGCGCAAAAAGTTTATAAGAAGTTCGAGAAACGCGGGTTTATTACGGTCTTCATTGGCTCCATCCTGCCGCCACCTTTTCCCATGGTTCCTTTCCTCATGGCGGCGGGCGCGCTGAAATACCCGCGCAAGAAGTTCCTCTCCGCGCTCAGCGCCGGGCGCGGAGTGCGCTATTTCGCGGTGGCCTTCATCGGGCACATCTATGGGAAAGCCATCATCAGCGGGCTGTCACAGTACTACCAGCCGGTGCTCTATGGGCTTATCGCGCTGGCGGTAGCCGGAGCCATTGCCGCCCTGGTCTATTTCAAGTGGTACCGCCCCAAAGTGCAGCGCCAGGAGCGGCAACGGGGGGAGAAGGTGGAAGAGTTCCCCATACCGGGGAAGCGGCGGGACAAGCGCTCCGGCCGGCAGAGGGCGTAAGAGCGGCAGTCGGCAGTTGGCAGTTAGCACTTAGCCAGAGAAGGTGGGTGGCGGTGTTGAGAACCCTGCACAAGCGTTGCTGGCTAAATGCTAACTGCTAAATGCTCGCGTGCTGATTGCTGAGTGCCGGGTGGATTACAATAACTGGTTGCTCGAAGACCCATGTCCCTCACCAAATCCCAAGCCCTGGAGCTGTTCAACTCACCGGACCTGATCGGGATCGGCATGGAAGCCGATATGGTGCGGCGCAAGCTGCATCCCGAGGGCGTGGTCTCCTACGTCATTGACCGCAACATCAACTACACCAACTTCTGCACCGAATACTGCACCTTCTGCGCCTTTTATCGTCCACTGAAGGGGCCCAAGGCCAAGGAAGGCTACATCCTGAATTTCGACACCATTTACGAGAAGATCCGGGAGACAGTGGAGCTCGGCGGCACAGGTGTGCTGATGCAGGGCGGCTTGCATCCCGACTTGAAGATTGACTGGCATGAGCAGATGCTGCGCGGAATCAAGCAGCGTTTTCCAGGGGTGCACTTGCACTGCTACTCGGCCTCGGAAGTGATTGCCATCGCCGAGTACAGCGGGCTGACGATTCGCGACACGATCTGCCGGCTGCGGGATGCCGGGCTGGATTCCATTCCCGGCGGCGGAGCTGAGATTCTGGATGACGAAGTGCGCTACAAGATTGCCCGCCTGAAGTGCCTCACTGATGACTGGCTCAATGTGCACCGCACGGCGCACCAACTAGGCATGCGCACCACCGCCACCATGATGTTCGGCTGCGGCGAAAAGTACGAGCACCGCGTGAACCACCTGCAGCGGCTCTACGACCTGCAGGAGGAAACCGGCGGCTTCACTGCTTTCATCCCCTGGAGCTTCCAGCCCGCCAACACGGCGCTGGGCGGACGGCACTGGGATGAGGCCACCTCGGTGGAATATTTGAAGACATTGGCCATTTCTCGGCTATACCTCTCTAACTTCCTCAACGTGCAGTCCAGCTGGGTGACGCAGGGATTGAAAGTCTGCCAGTTAGGCCTGCGCTTTGGCGGCAACGACGTGGGCTCGGTCATGCTGGAGGAAAATGTGGTCAAGGCCGCCGGGGTGAACAACTGCACCACGGAAGAAGAGCTGCGGCGCATCATTCGCGACGCCGGTTTCCGCCCCGCCCAGCGCGACACGCTCTACCGCACGTATTTTCTTAACTAGCGGAAATTATGTGGGCACAGGCTATGCCCCGTGCTGGGCGTAGCAGAGTCCCGCCCCCGCACAGGCAAACTCAGGTAGAATAAGAAGTTTAAGCTTCGCCCTTGGTGGCTGACCGTGGAGGTCGTGGTTGCTGGCAAATTTCATGTTAGCGTTCTTTCTGGCGCCCCACGGCCTAACCAACTACGTCCGCACGCACCTGCTGGACACGACTTTTAAGGGCCTGTACCAGGCCAACGCCTTCGATCTGGGGCTGCTGATTCCCTACTTCATCGTCCTGATCTGGCTGGCTTCCTACGGCATCCACCGTTACACGCTGGTCTATCTCTATTACAAGCACCGCAAGGATCGGCACCAGGAGCCGCCCGGACATTTTGACGCGCTGCCGCGCGTAACGGTGCAGTTGCCCATCTTCAACGAGCAGTTTGTGGTGGAGCGGCTGGTGGATACCGTCTGCCGCCTGGATTACCCCAAAGATAAGCTCGACATTCAGCTCCTGGATGATTCAACCGACGAGACCCGGGGTGTGGCCCGGCGCCTGGTCGAGCGCTACGCCGCCGAGGGCTACCCCATCACCTACCACCATCGCACCAACCGCGAAGGTTTCAAGGCAGGCGCCCTGCGGGAAGGTTTGAAGACGGCCAAAGGCGAATTTGTCGCCATCTTCGATGCCGACTTTGTGCCCCCGGCAGACTTTTTAATGAAGATCATTCACCACTTCACCGACCCCAAGGTGGGAATGGTGCAGGGACGCTGGTCGCACATTAACCGCAACTATTCTTTTCTGACCAACGTAGAGGCGATCCTGCTCGATGGGCATTTCATCCTGGAGCATGGGGCGCGCTCCCGCTCCAACGTGTTTTTTAACTTCAACGGCACGGCGGGAATGTGGCGGCGCCAGGCCATTGAAGAGGCCGGTGGCTGGCAGCACGACACGCTCACCGAAGATACCGACCTCTCCTACCGCGCCCAGCTCAAGGGCTGGAAGTTTGTTTACCGGGAAGACGTGGAATGCCCGGCCGAACTGCCGGTGGAGATGACCGCCTTCAAGACGCAGCAGGCGCGCTGGGCCAAGGGCCTGATTCAGACGGCGAAGAAAATCCTGCCGCAGGTGATGAAGAGCGACAATTCCTGGCGGGTGAAGCTGGAGGCGTGGTATCACCTGACCGCCAACATCAGCTACCCGCTGATGATTGCCCTCTCCGTGCTGCTGTTGCCGGCCATGATCATCCGCTTTTACCAGGGGTGGTTCCAGATGCTGTACATAGACCTGCCCCTGTTCCTGGCATCAACCTTCTCGATTTCCAGCTTCTACCTGGTGTCTCAGAAGGTGCTTTACCCCAGGACGTGGTACCGCTGCTTCCTTTATTTGCCGTTTCTGATGGCGCTGGGCATCGGGCTGACAATTACCAACTCGCGGGCCGTGCTGGAAGCGCTGTTCGGCAAGCAATCGGCGTTCGCGCGCACGCCCAAGTACCGCATTGAATCCAGGGCTGACAAGGCGCGGGCCCGCACCTATCGGCGGCGGTTGGGATGGGTGCCGTGGATCGAGTTGCTGATCGGCACCTATTTCGTGCTCACCGTCTATTACGCGGTGGAGAACGAGAACTTCGTGACCGTGCCCTTCCTCCTGTTGTTTGTCGTCGGGTACTGGTACACGGGGTTGATGTCGCTGTTCCAGGGAATTTTCTTCCGGCTAAGTTTCAGCGGCGAGCCGCAGCAGGCCAAGCCGTACCCTGTGGGCGTGTAGCGTTTTATTTCCCACCTATCTATCTTCACTTATGGATTGTCATCCTGAGCGCAGCGAAAGGACCTGCTTTTTGCCTTTTGTTGTAATGCAGCCCCTTCAGTAGCAGTTTCCCGCGGTTGAAGCCGTAGGCTTTCACAACGTTTTCGAAAGACCTTCTGAAACTTCTTGCCTCGTCCAATGTGGCACCCCGTCCTGGCTCATCACCGCCAACCGTGACTCTCGACCGCGAAAGCCTCTCCCTGCTTCTGATATCCTGTGCGGTACATCAAGGTGGATTTATGAGCTCGCACATTCTTTCCCGCACTCTTCCCTCCCGCTCGCATGCTCTGGCGCGCAACTTCGCCCTGGTGGTCGGTGCCAGCTTGTTTGTGGCGCTGTGCGCCCACATCACGTTGCCGCTACCCTTCACGCCGGTGCCGCTGACGGTGCAAAACTTTGCCGTGCTGCTGGTGGGCTTGGTGCTGGGCAGCCGCCGCGGATTCGCGGCTCTGGCGCTTTACCTGGCAGAGGGCGCCATGGGTTTGCCGTTCTTCAATCCCACAGGCCCGGGGGGAATCGCGCAACTGTTGGGGCCGACGGGCGGATACCTGATCGCCTATCCTGTGGTCGCGTTCGTCGCAGGATGGCTGTGGGAGCGCGGCAGCCGTGGCTTTGCCGGCGCGCTGCTGGCATCCGTGGCGGCTGAGATGGTGCTCTTTGCCGGCGGTGTTTCCTGGCTGATGGTGATTGCGCACGTGCCCTTCCTGCAGGCGGCTGCATTCGGGCTGTATCCATTCCTGTTTGCCGAGGTGATCAAAGTGATGGCCGCGGCCGGCGCCGCCAGCCGCTTTCGCCGCAGCTATCAGGTGAAGCCGTGAATCCAGCCAACCCTTCGCGCATCGCCGAACCGGAAACGGAAAGTGGTGTCCGCGAGATCACGGTGGCCCACAGCCCCGATTCCGACGACGCCTTCATGTTCTACGGGCTGGCCACCAATAAAGTGCGGGTGCCGGGACTGCGCTTCACGCACACGCTTTGCGACATCGAAACGCTGAACCGCAAGGCCCACGAGGCAGTTTACGATTTGACCGCAATTTCCTTCGCGGCATATCCCTACATTCAGGAGAATTATGCGCTGCTTTCCTCCGGCGGCAGCGTGGGCGAAGGCTACGGGCCGATGATCGTGGCCACGCGGCCCTTTTCGCAGAACGAGATCAAGAACATCAAGGTGGCGGTGCCGGGCACCCTGACTACAGCCTACTTGACCCTGCGGCTGTTCGCGCCGGGGATTGAAACCGCGGTGGTGCCCTTCGACCAGATTATTCCCCAGGTGGTGGAGGGCAAATATGAAGCCGGCTTGATCATCCACGAAGGGCAGCTCACCTATCCCAAAGCTGGCTTGCAGAAGGTTGTGGATTTGGGACAGTGGTGGCTTCGCATTACGGGGCTTCCCCTGCCGCTGGGCGGCAATGCCATCCGCCGCAGCCTGGGCGCGGAAAC
>DATEGM010000343.1:0-5483 GCA_035280085.1 Terriglobales bacterium | reverse complement strand
AAAGTAGATGGGCAGGCAGAGGATGGCGCCCAGCTGGATGACAATGGAGTACATTTTCCAGTAGCCGCTGGAAAGGTCTACTCCCAGGAAAGCCTCGGATAGGCGCAGGTGGGCGGTCGAACTGACGGGCAGAAACTCGGTCAGACCTTCGATGATTCCCAGCAGCAGGGAGAGAAGATAGTGGTTCAATTCGGCTCCGATGGCGCAGTGTCAGGGACGATTTTCGACCTCGTCCTTTTTAGCACGACAGAACGGGTTGGCAAGAGAATAACAATTGGAAGTTGCCGGCGGCCTGGAGGTCCCAATGCGGTCACTTCCCAAGCCGGGAAAGCAACTTCTCAATTCCCCACTGCTTCTACTGGGGGAGGTGTAAAATCCTCTTGTAGGGACTTCAGCAGGACGGGTCCTCCACCCGGCTTCCGAGGCTTGCATGAACGTCCATTTTAGCTACAAAGTTAATAAGACCCCCGACCTAGAAAAAGAAATCAACCAGCAGGTAGAAAAGATTCGCAGACGACTGCAGGTCTTCCGGCCCGAACTGATCCACTTGAAGGGCATTGTGGAGCAGAACTCGGCGCGGCAGGGCTTCCTGGTCTCGCTGAACCTGCGCCTGCCTTCCGGGCAAATGGCGGCCCAGGAGCGTTCCCCGAACGCCACCACGGCCATTAAAGGCGCGTTCGAAGACCTGGTGGAACAGCTCACCAAGCACAAGGACCACCTGCGCAACACGCACCGCTGGCCGCGCTGGCGCCGCGTAGACCGCACCCGGCCCCAGCCGCAGGTGCCCTTCGAGGAGACGGTGGCGGCGGTGCAGCTGCCCACAGTTTCCAGCGAGGACATCAGCAGCTACGTGAATGCCAACCTGGGCCGGCTGCAGCGCTTCGTTGAGCGCGAGTTGCGCTACCGGGAGAGCGTTGAACAGTTAGCTCCGGAGACGCTGACCCCTACCGAGGTCATTAACGAAGCCGTAGCCAACGCGCTCGGCGACGGCCTGGACAAGCCCGAGCGCCTGGCCCTGGAACCCTGGCTGTACCGCCTGTCCATGCGCGCCATTGACGACCTCTCCTCCCGCACCGGCGAAGAGCCCGGCTCTGTCCCCCTGCAGCGCAACCAGCGCGCTCCCAACGTGCGCGCCAGCGATGAGCCGCAGCTGCAGTATCACCAACCGGACGAGCAGTTGATCGCCCAGGACATCATTCCCGACCGCGGCACTGCAACCCCCGAAGATATCGCCGCCTCCGACGAAATGATCAGCCTGGTGGAGGCGGCGCTGCTCAGCGCCCCGCGCGAGAATCGCGAAGCCTTTATCCTCAACGCCATTGAGGGCTTCACCGTGGAGGAGATCGCCGCCATCACCGACCGCAAGCCGGAGCAGGTGCGAGCTTCGGTGAGTTCCGCCCGCGACCACCTGCGCAAGGCCTTGCCCATCCCTAACGAATTCCGTGACAAGCTGTTGCAACATACCCGGACTGCTTGACTGTAAGACCACAGGAGGTGGGGAATGATCCGTCGCCAAGACATCCGCGAACTGGCTCAGTTTCAATGCGGGGAAGGTTCTGCGCTGAGCTTTTACTTCCAGCCGCGGACGCCGCTTAACAAATCCCATCGCGAAGAGGCCATTCTGGCCAAAGACCTGGTGCGTTCCGCCCTGCGCGAAGTGGATAAGAACGGCAATGGGAAGAGCGCCCGGGCTGACCTGGACCGCATTCTGGAAATTGCCGAGCG
The DNA here is from genome assembly GCA_035280085.1 of Terriglobales bacterium. Classification (GTDB taxonomy): domain Bacteria; phylum Acidobacteriota; class Terriglobia; order Terriglobales; family Acidobacteriaceae; genus JAICWP01. Next base: position 3,758 of record DATEGM010000343.1, on the reverse strand, counting down.
GTTGCACGGCAATCAGGCGCGGGCGAAGGCCATCTTTGCCTGTTCGCAGCACGGATTCTGGAGAGAGTATGACCTGCCGCCGCGCCTTTCCGGCAGCAGCATGGCCGTAAACCAGCGTTTCCATCTCCGTCCGCTGGCGGCGATTTTGAGCACCATGTACAGCGCGTCGGTGGTGCTGGTGGACCGCAAGCAGATGCGCCGCTTCGCGCTTACTCTGGACGAAGTTGTGCCGCGCGAGGAGATCAAGGCGGAGCTGCCGCGGCGCGGGCGCAGCGACGGCTTTGCCGGCTACGACGCCGGCCACGCCCAGCGCCACATGGAACACGAGGCCATGCATCACTTCAAAGCCGTGGCCGAGCGCATGAAAGAGCTTTACGATACCGGCGTTTCCGCCAATTTTATTATCGGCTGCCGCGACGAAACCTGGCCCGAAGTCGAGCCTCATCTGCACTCCTACGTACGCCAGCATCTGCTCGGGCGCGTGGCTCTGGAGCCCTCCACCGCTACAGCCGAGCAGGTACGCGAGAAGGCATTGGGCGTGCTCACCGAAGCCCGCGCCAGTCGCTCCGACGCCGTGCTGCGCGAGGTGCTAGGGCAGGCGCAGCGTAACGGGCGCGGTGCGGTGGGGTTGCGGCGCGTTCTGCGCTCCCTGGAGACGGGCGAAGTGCAGGCGCTGCTGCTGGGCGACAAGTTTCAAGCTCCGGGCGTGGAGTGCGCCAACTGCGGCCACCTCGACTTCCACATGGGCGAGAGCTGCGCCGTTTGCGGGCAACCAGTTCGTCAACTGAACGACATTTCCGACGCCATCATTGGCGCCGCTCTGCGCAAGACCATTGAAATTATCTACGTGGAACAGAATGAGGAACTGGAGAAGGTAGGCCACATCGGCGCCCTGCTGCGGTTCCGCTCCGACCAGAACACGCCCATGAAGCAAGCGGGGTAAGAGGAAGGCAGCTGGTAGTTAGTAGCTGGTAGCTGGTGACCGTGCCCGTCAGGAGCCAACTACCAACTACTAGCTACCAGCCACCGGTCAGCCACCAGCGCCTCTGCTCGTTCCACGACATGTTATTCTTTCCGGCTGTTTACGCCAGGAGGAGACATGTCCGTATCCCGCCGACAGTTTCTTACCACCGCCGCTTTGAGTTCGCTCGCCCTCGGGCTGGAAGCCCAGGAAAACAAATCGTCTGGGCCAGTAAAAATGGCGCGCAAGCCGGTGTTGATTAGCGCCTTTAACGGCTACAACTACATTGACCGCGGTTACGGCATTCTGTCGGGTGGCGGCGATCCGCTGGAGGCGGGCCTGAGCGTGGTGCGGGGGCCGGAAGACGACCCCAACGACCACAGCGTGGGGTTAGGCGGGCTGCCCAACGAGGAGGGCGTGGTAGAACTCGACTCCTGTTGCATGCACGGGCCGAGCCAGCGCGCCGGTTCGGTGGGCGGCGTGCACGACATCAAGAACGTCTCGCTGCTGGCGCGCGCCGTTATGGAGCACACCGGGCACGTCATGCTGGTGGGCGACAACGCTACCAAGTTTGGCGTGGAAGTCGGGTTTGCGCGCGAAAATCTGCTGACCGATGATTCGCGCAAAATGTGGCAGCTGTGGAAGGAATCCGGCGTGCGCGCCTGGTGGGGGCCGGGGCCGGACGATCCACGCTGGCACGTGCCGGAGGAAGAGGCTCCTGGTCCCCAAGCTGAGTTATGGCCGCAGCGCTTACGGAATCTGGAACAGTTGGCCGCGCGCCTGGGCATTGCGCCTGAGTTGCGCCAGCAGGCGATCCGCAGCATCGTTTATCCACCTACGGGCACCATTCACTGCTCAGTGCTTAGCGGCAAAGGCGAGATGGCGGGCACGACGACTACCAGCGGCCTGGCATGGAAGGTGCCGGGACGGGTGGGCGATTCGCCCATTATCGGCGCGGGCTGCTACACCGACCAGGAAGTGGGTTCGGCGGGCGCTACCGGCAGCGGGGAAGAGAACATCAAGGTGGCCGGCGCGAAGACCATCATCGAAAACATGCGCCACGGCATGACCCCCCAGGAAGCGGGCATGGACGCGCTGCGCCGCATCGCCCACAACTACAAGAACGACATGACCCGGCTGCGCTACGTGGACATGACCTACTACATCCTGCGCAAGGACGGCGCCTACGCCGGGGTTTCGCTGTGGACCGGCTACGAGGCCGGCAAGCCGCACCAGTTTGCCATCCACGACGGCAAGCGCCGACTGGAGCAGACGGTGGCCTTGTTTGAAGGCTATTCCCGGGAGTGGCCGCCGATGCCCAAGGGGACGGCGTACTAAGAGCGGGAGTCGGGAGTCAGGAGTCGGCGGGGGATTGATTAGCGTTTGGTAATTAGCATTTAGCAAATAGCATTTAGCCACTGAGGCGTATAGCCCTTCCTGAGCCGCACGAACGGTGGCAGGCTAAATGCTAACTGCTAATTGCTAAAAGCTCGACGATCGACTCCTAACTACTTGTCTTACGAAAACCTGATCCTAATATCCGGCCGATTCTCCAGGTGAATGCTGTCAATAAAGCGCACCTTGCCCGTGCCCTTGGTCATGATGACGGAGGAGGTGCGGGTGCCCTCGCCGAAGAAGCGCACGCCGCGCATGAGCGCGCCATCGGTCACGCCGGTGGCGGCAAAGATGATCTGCTTGCCGGGGGCCAGGTCTTCCGCCTTGTAAACCCGGTTCTTGTCTTTGATGCCCATGCGGTGGATGCGCTCCTCCAGTTCCGGCTTGTCCACGACTAAGCGGCCGAGCATGTAGCCGTTCAGGCAGCGCATGGCAGCCGCGGTGAGCACGCCTTCGGGCGCGCCGCCCGAGCCCATGACCACATGCACGCCGGTGCCGATGACGGCGGCGGCAATGCCGGCGGAGAGGTCACCATCGCCAATCAGCTTAATGCGCGCCCCTGCCTTGCGAATTTCGCTGATCAGCTTTTCGTGACGGGGCCGGTCCAGCACCACTACCACCAGATCGTCCACATCGCGGCCCAGGCGGCGGGCAATGTTCTTCAGGTTGTCGCGCACGGGCGCATCCAGGTCCACAGCGCCATGGCAGGAAGGCCCGACCACGATTTTCTCCATGTAGCAGTCGGGGGCGTTGAGCAGGCCGCCTTTCTCGGAAGCGGCGAGCACGGTAATCGCTCCAGGCGAACCGGTGGCGCACAGGTTAGTGCCCTCCAGCGGGTCTACGGCGATGTCAATCTCGGGGACCTGCGTGCCGTCAGGGAACTCGGCGCCAACTTTCTCGCCGATGTAGAGCATGGGAGCTTCGTCGCGCTCGCCCTCGCCGATCACAATGGTGCCGCGCATGGGCACCGTGTCCATGGTCTTGCGCATGGCGGTAGTGGCCTTTTCGTCCGCGAGCTTGCGTTCCCCCTGGCCCATGGTATGGGCGGAGGCAATGGCAGCATTTTCCACCACCCGCACGAATTCCAGCGCCAGGTCGCTTTCGATATTCTGCCCAAAGCTTTTGGCCACCGCTTTTGCCTCGGTTCTTACCTCCGTAGCCATATATGAGTCCTCCCGTTCCGACCCTCCCGGGGCTCCCGGGAACAGCCCGAGGCTCCGGTTGAAGACAATCGCGCATCATGCCCCTTACATTGGCTTTGGTCAAGCCGGGGGGATTGACTGGATAGGCGCTCGGGGACTCGCCGCCAAGCCGGGTTCGGCTCGGGGCAATTTTGATAATCTTTTCGGCTATGAACGAGCGCCGCGAACCCGCCTACAAGTTCACCGAGGAACAAGTTGCC
>DATEGM010000342.1:0-5519 GCA_035280085.1 Terriglobales bacterium | reverse complement strand
AAATACATCCTCGCTCTCGACCAGGGCACCACTTCCAGCCGTGCCATCGTATTTGGCCACAAAGGAGAAGTCGTCAGCCTGGCGCAACAGGAATTTGAGCAAATCTATCCCTCTCCCGGCCAGGTAGAGCACGACCCCGAGGCCATCTGGAACTCGCAATTGGCGATGGCGCGTGCGGCGCTGCAGCGCGCCAACATCTCTGCCAGCGAACTGGCGGCTCTGGGTATTACCAATCAACGCGAAACTACTATCCTGTGGGAACGGGAAACCGGAAAGCCGGTGGCTAACGCCATTGTGTGGCAAAGCCGCGTCAGTGCTCCCATTTGCGACCGCCTCAAGGCCGGTGGCATGGAAAACACCTTTCGCGAGCGTACCGGCCTGGTGGTGGACGCTTACTTTTCCGGAACAAAAATCAAACATCTGCTCGATTCCACTCCCGGCTTGCGCGCTCGCGCCGAACGCGGCGAAATCCTCTTTGGCACCGTGGATAGCTTCCTGCTGTGGCGCCTCACCGGCGGCCGACTCCATGCCAGCGACGTAAGCAACGCCAGCCGTACCCTGCTCTTCAACATCCACAAACTCGATTGGGATGACGACCTGCTCAAAATTCTGGGCGTGCCGCGCGCCATGATGCCGCAGGTTGTTTCCAGCAGCGAGATTTACGCCCAGACTGATCCCGCCCTGCTCGGCGCGCCTGTCCCCATCTCGGGCTTGGCCGGCGACCAGCAGGCCGCCCTTTTCGGCCAAGCCTGTTTCCAGCCGGGAACGGCCAAGAACACCTACGGTACCGGCTGTTTTGCGCTGCTCAATACCGGGGCCAAGCCGGTCTCGTCGCAAAAGGGCTTGCTCACTTCGGTGGCTTGGAAAATCGGCAACGAGGTGAACTATTGCCTGGAAGGCGCCGTCTTCATCGCCGGGGCGGTGGTGCAGTGGCTGCGCGACGGCTTGCGCATCATCGCCAATTCCAGCGATGTCGAAGCTCTTGCCGCTTCCGTGGCCGATTCCGCCGGCATCTTCTTCGTTCCCGCATTTGTCGGCCTGGGCGCGCCTTACTGGGACCCCTATGCCCGCGGAACCATCATCGGCATCACTCGTGATACGACGCAAGCCCACTTGGCGCGCGCGGCCCTGGAATCAATCGCCTACCAGACCTGCGACGTGCTGCGCCTGATGCAGCAGGAAGCGGGCTTACGCCTGCCCCACCTGAAAGTGGATGGCGGCGCCGCCTGCAATTCGCTTCTGATGCAATTCCAGGCTGATCTTCTGGGCGTTCCCGTTCGCCGCCCTGCCGTGCTGGAAACCACTGCCTTGGGCGCCGCCTACCTCGCCGGACTGGCGGTCGGCTATTGGAAGAACCGGGAAGAGATTGCCGCCCACTGGTCCCTGGAGCGCGAATTTACCCCTGCCGCTACCACTTCTACTCGCGAACAACTTTTCCGCAGGTGGGAGCAGGCAGTATCCCGTTCCCGCGCCTGGGCGGCCAAGTAACAATTTTCCCTGTACTTTCAAAACTATCACTTCGCGCTTATTCTGAAGCTGGCAAGTCCCGTGCTGGCAGGCAGCGTTCCGGCCGCGCATCCCTGGCCAACGAGTTGGAATCCGCTCGGAAATTCTGCTAGGATGCTTTCCATTGTCACCGTTGGTGACACACTGTTCCCCCACTCACACTGTCGTCAAGCTGGCAACACCGGGGAAGACATATGCGTACTGGTGCAAAACTTGCACATCCGGAGTGGGCGAGAAAAATCCAGGAATTGCGCCATCAACTGAAGCTCAGCCAGACTGCTTTCGCCGAGTTGTTGCGGGTTTCCGCCATGGCAGTTTCCCGCTGGGAGCGGGGAATCAACGAGCCTCCGGGCGAAGCCTACATCGCTCTCGGCAAGCTGGCGGGCTCCCCTGAGTGCTGGTATTTCTGGGAACGTACAGGCCTGAAGAAATCTGATCTGGAAAAAGCCTTGCGGCGCAAGAGTCCCTGACTCATGCCGCGTTCGTGTTTTGCCGGCCTAAATGCCTCACGAACCACTTCTGCGCCAATCGGGAAACTTCCTCCAGGGCGCCCGGCTCTTCAAAAAGGTGTGTGGCCCCGGGAAGGATTTTCAGCTCCTTCTCGCCCCGAAGCTCCCGCAGGGCTTCGCGGTTCAACTCCAGTACCGTTCGATCGTCCCCGCCCACAAGGAGCAGTGTCGCAGCCCGCACCTGAGGCAGAGCCGCGCCGGCCAGATCCGGACGGCCTCCCCGGGAAACCACCGCAATTACCTGTGCGGGCCGGCCCGCAGCGGCGACCAGTGCGGCGGCTGCCCCGGTGCTCGCGCCGAAGAGCCCGACCGTCAGCCCCTGTAGCGCCGGATGGCTTCCTGCCCAATCCACGGCCGCGATCACCCGCTCAGCCAGCAACTCAATGTTGAAGCGCAGCTCGGCGGTGCGCGAGTCAATCTGGTCCTCGGCAGGAGTGAGCAGATCCATCAGCAGCGTGCCCAGCCGGCCTTCCTGCAGGGCATCCGCGACATAACGGTTGCGCGGGCTGTGCCGGCTGCTTCCGCTGCCATGCGCAAACAGCACCAGGCCCAGAGGCGACTCGGGCAGCGCCAGTTCGCCCTCCAGGTCCACCATTCCTGCCTTAATCCGGACTTCGCTTTGGGCTCCCTTTGCCACTGGCCTCCTTGCGGCGGAGCGGCGGCCCAGCTCAGGCGGCAACGTCGTTCAGCGCCTCTGGTTTGGCCGGCCCGTGGAAGCGAACCGCCGTCCGGCTGCCGTCGGCCGCTTCAATTTGCAGCCCCGCGTGCTCGCCGTTTGTTCCTTCCAAAGTCAGAACGCGGACAGGATCGCTCACGAAATGCGTAAGATGATCATCGGGCGCTTTGCCCAGAGCGATTGAAATGCGATCGCGGCCTTCGGAATGCTCGGGTGTTATGCCCACAAGTTTCAGGTTCTCAGCCTCCACCCCGCTCCTGCCCTGGACCTCCGGAATCTCCAGCGTTACCAGCCATCCCTCGTGCTGGCGGCTGAACCCATCGAGAAACGACAGCCACTCGCCCCGAGGAATCTCACGGCCCTGCGCCTTGCTTGAATTTTCCTGTGTGCGCTCATCCATATTGTCTACTCCCTGTTTTCAATTCGTTCCAACGAGGCTGGGCGCCGCATTGGATGATGAAACTCTCATGCCGTCCGCAGTGGGCGCTGTTCCGCGGCGCTGCGTTCCAGCAACTCTCGCACTTCCTGATCGCTGACCTGGGGAAATTCCTCATACCACTGCCCGACCGCCTGAAAGTGCTCGGGCGTGCCCAGGCAGATCACGTGATCTACTTCGCTTTCCGAGCGCAGCTCAGCGCAGGTGGAAGCGGCAGCCACGGGCACGGCCACCACAATAGCGCCCGGATCGCGGTCGCGAACCGCCGTCGCCGCGGCGCGCATGGTTGAACCAGTCGCCAGTCCATCATCCACCAGGATAGCTGCCTGGCGCCGCAGCGGCAGCGGCGGGCGATTGCCGCGATACTCGCGCTCGCGCCGTTCTACCTCCTGCTCCTCGCGGGCGGCCACCTCCCGAATCACCTCGTCCGGTATGTTCAGCGCGTGCACCACATCCGGATTGAGCACGATTACCCCGCCCGAAGCGATTGCGCCCATGGCCAGCTCTGGCTGGCCGGGAGTCCCCAGCTTGCGCACCACGAATACATCCAACGGCGCATTCAGCGCCTGGGCCACTTCATACCCCACCACCGCTCCACCTCGGGGCAGGGCCAGCACCACCACATCCCCGCGCCCGGCAAAGCCCATCAGCTTCGTGGCCAGTGCCCGGCCAGCTTCTGCTCGGTCTCGAAACACCACTCCTCCTCGGCCCGCAACTCCGGCGAGTTTGCTTCAGGGTAAGAGTACTCCTGGGAACTGGGATGTGCCCACAGCCGGGAAAGGTTTTCAACATTAAAGATTTCCCAGTCTCAAAGAAGTGGTCTCGAACCGCTACGCTTTGGCAACAAGCTAACGTAAACCGACTTCCAACTTTGCAGGACGGGCCTAATCAGCCGCTGTTGCAGGAGGAACTTATGGGCGTGGCGCGACAATGGTGGGTTGTAATTTTATTCTGCTTTGTCTTCCCAGCAACTCCGCTATGCGCGCAAAGCTCCGGGCAAGCTACCCAGAACACCGGCGATAAAACGTTCCTGGAATCGGCGGGAGAATCCACCCTGTGCGCCATCGAATTTTCCAGCGCGGTTAAGAATCGAACCCCCACCGTGGCGGTGAGAGCTTATGCCGAAAGCGTGATTGACGACAATCACCAGATTCGCCAGACACTGCTGCATCTGGCCAGCGAGGAGGGCGTGACCCTGGCGACGCCCCTGAATGCTCCGGAAACGGACAAGCGAACGCAGCTCGGCAAAACCTCTCCCGCGCAACTCGACGAGCAATACGCCCGTTTGATGGCCAGTCAAGCTCAAACCACTATCAGCCAGTTCCGGCACGAAGCTGCGGAGGGTACCGACCCGCTAGTCAAAGACTTCGCCCGCAAGACTCTGACACGGCTCCAAGGCGAACTGGACCAGGCTCGCCAGATTGCCGACTCGTCCCAGCGCTAAAGGGCTCACACCCACACGTTAGATCCATTGTGTCTCCGACTTGTTACCAGGAAGAACGCTCGCTCTCGTAGAGAACAATCGGTAGTAGCCCGCCAGTCACTGGCGGAAAAGGCGTCTGAGGGACCAGTCCCGCAAGGGATGGCTGCAATGCTTTGTTAGCTGGCTGCAATCACGCTCAGCACACTCTGCCGCTCACGCGGACCATCGAATTCCATCAGCACCACCCGCTGCCAGGTACCCAGTACCAGGCTTCCCCGTTCCACTGGCAGCGCCACCGACGTCCCAATCAGGGCGGAGAGTATGTGGTCCGGAACATGCGCCGGATTGTGTGGGTGGCGGTAGCGCAGCTTGGGAATCATCGCTTCGAACGCATCCAGCATATCCAGGTCGGTCCCGGGGTCGAGGTCGGCAGTGGTCAGGGCAGCAGTCGTGTGCAGGATAGAAACGTGGCAGATGCCGCTCTGTTCGGCATACGATTTTTTCAGAATCCGGTTCACCTCGTCGGTGATGTCAACCACCTCGCGCTTGCGGTGTGTCTTTACCAGCAGCTTGTGCATAGGCGAAACCTTCTGATTGGAATGCCGCCGATCGTATTCGGATGATTAAGACATCACTATAAGTGTAGTGCAGGAAATGTGGTCCCCGGAGCCTGCCGAGCGAGCCCGAAAGGCGGAACAGTTTTTAGCCCAGGGCGTGAGCCCTGGGTAAACACAGCTAAAAATTACCAGCCCGTATGGGCGGCACCGCTCCTCCAGAAAAAATGCTCTCGGGATAGAGACGTTGCTCGCAAGGTCTCATCAACCCGACTTTGTAAGTGGTTACCCGGCAGTTCGAGGGCAGGCAGAGAAGCCACCCGCGGCTTCTGCCTGCCTCCCGCCCTCGTTCGCGGTCCCAAGCGAACGAACTTAATCCGCCCAACTCGCTTCCATCTGTTCCTTGTCGGTCTTG
>DATEGM010000341.1:0-3976 GCA_035280085.1 Terriglobales bacterium | reverse complement strand
TAACACCCGACTTCAAGCCATGAGCATTACACGTGTCATTGCAGGGATCCCGCCGGCACACTCCGTTGACATTCCCCGTAAGAACGCACCCGCCCAGCGGGCAGAGGCCTTCATGATCCGCTCCTTCATTATTTTTCTGTCGCTGCAACTATTGACAGGAGCCGCGCTGGCGCAAACCGCTGCCGCTCCGGATGTGCCTGAACCCGGCTCCGTGGAAGCCATTGCCGCCGCGACCACGGAGAAAGACTTCATCTCGCCTTGGGTCTCCTATCTGCCGCAGTCTTCCACCGTGCCATCACCCATGGCATTTCTGGGGCGAATTCCCGGCGCTCCCGGCGAACTCGTCGGGACAGTGAAGGCTTACGCTTATTGCCGCGCCTTGGCCGCCGCTTCGCCGCGAGTTCGTGTTTTCAATATAGGACACAGCGAAGAAGGCCGTGACATCATACTGCTCGCCATAGCCGACGAAGCCGGCATTCGCGAACTGGATCAACTGAAGTCTGCAACCGCTGCGCTCGCCGACCCTCGGCGCACCGATCCGGCCGCCGCCCAGCGGCTGATCAAGAGTTCACGGCCGATCTACTACTTCAATGCCGCCCTGCACTCGGACGAGACCGGCTCCACGGAAGCCATGCTGGAACTGGCCTACCGTTTAGCGGTTTCGGAACAGCCCATGATCCGCCGCATCCGCGAGCGCCTGGTGGTGCTGATCAATCCCATTTCCAATCCCGACGGCCGCGACAAGATGGTGGACTGGTTCTACGCCTACCTCAAGGGAAAAACCGACTACGCCAACCTGCCTCGCCAGTCGCCGCCCTACTGGTCGAAGTACACCTTCGTGGACATCAACCGCGATACCCACCAGCAGACGCACGAGACCACCAAAGCGGTGCACCGCATGTTTCACGAGTGGCACCCGACCGTGGTCCACGACCTCCACGAAGGCGTGCCCATGCTCATGACGTGGAACGGCACCGGCCCTTATAACCCGGATGTTGATCCCATCACCTATGCGGAGTTCCTGGAGCTCAGCTTCCACGAAGTGCAGGTGATGACGGCGATGGCCATGCCCGGCGTTTCCACCTGGAATTTTGGCGAGGCATTTGCCCACCTCTATCTGGATTCCGTGGCCATGAACCACAACAGCATCGGGCGCGGTTACGAAACCTTTGGCAACGGCTCGGCGGAAACCATGCGCCGCACCATAGATCCCCCGGACACAAAGATGGAGTGGTATCGGCCTTTGCCGCCCAAGTCGCAGGAGGTGGTGTGGTCAGCGCGCGACAACTTGAATTATCAGGAGACCGCCGCCCTGGCCGCGCTGGACTACAGCGCCGATCACGCCCCGCACATGCTGCAGAATTTTTACAAGAAAGGCTGGGATTCCTGGCAGAAAGGCCTGCACGAACCGCCTTATGCCTTTCTCATTCCCGCCGATCAGGGCGACCGCATGCGCGTGGCACAAATGGTGGGGCGCCTTATCGGTCAGCACATCGAGGTGGGCGTGGCCCAAGCGCCGATTCAACTTAAGGATGGCAGCTTCCCGGCCGGCACCTACGTCGTGCGCCTGGATCAGCCCTACCGCAATTACGCCGTGGATCTGCTCACGCCGCAGCATTATCCCAAGGATGGCGGCGAACCTTATGATGATGTTTCCTGGGAACTGCCCGCCCATTACCACCTGCAGGCGATTCCAACCGCCGACACAGCGGTGCGTTCTGTTCCCCTGGTCGCCCTGACTGCTCCGCCACATCCAGAAGGTACGGTCGCCGGCAATGGCCCGGTATTTCTTTTGAAAGATACGGGAGAGGAAAGCGTGCTGGCGGCGCGCTACCGCCTCAGCCGGTTCCGAGTAGAGATCGCGGAGCACTCCTTTAACCTGGGCGGCACGGAATTTCCCGCCGGCTCCTGGATCGTCTCCGCCCAGGACGGCCTGGCCGCGGAACTGCGCTCGGTGGCGGCGGAACTGGGCCTGAATTTCACTAGCGCTGCCGCCATGCCCGAGGTGTCCCATCATGCTGCTCCCGCGCCTCGCATCGGGCTTTGGGTGCCATGGGCGGATACCGATTCCATCGGCTGGATCCGCTACTCCCTGGATCGGCGCAAGGTTCCCTACAGCTATTTGCGCGATGAAGACATTCGCGCCGGCGGACTGCGCGATAAAGTTGACATCCTTCTCTACGGTCATGTGGATCTGGAACTGGCGGAGCAGATTCAGGGCTTACCCAAGTCCTGGGGACCGATGCCCTATAAGAAGACTGCACGCACGTCAAGCTTTGGCACCCCCGCTGAATCCGACGACATAACCGGCGGCATTGGCTGGGAAGGTATGGCACAACTGCAGAAGTTTGTAGAAAGCGGCGGGCTGATGGTCACTCTGGGCAGCGGCTCCATGCTTGCTCTGGAAGGCGGCATTGTGCGCGGGGTGCGGCGCGCCGCCGGCGGGGTGCCGCGCAGCACGCAAGGTGGCGGAGCCGCCTCGGCTGCCGCCTCCGAGAACGCCGCCACTCGCACTCCCGGCGCTCACGTGCGCGTCACCTTCGCGCGTCCCGACCATCCTCTGGCCTACGGATACCCGACGCGGACCTGGGTATTTCGCCAGAACTTTCCTCTTTACGACGTGCCTCTGCGATGGCTCCGCATGGCCTACTGCACCAGTTGCCTCGATGGTCCGGAAGACCGCAGCGGAATCGTGCTGCAGTGGGGCGACAGCGAGGGCGCGCCTTTCGTAGTAAGCGGGCAGGCGTGGGGTCAGGCGGGCCTGATTGGCCGCCCCGCAATTCTGGATATGCCGGTGGGGCATGGCCGCGTGGTGGCCTTCAACTTCAATCCGATGCACCGCGACTTGAACCGCGGCGACCAGCGCCTGCTATGGAACGCCATCTTGAACTGGCAGGCGATATTGCACGAGACCGGAGTCGGCCACTAACCCATCAGTATTTTTCGGAAAAAGCCGGCGCGCACCTATTACTGTTCCGCATAAACGCTTTTTACGAAATCGGCAGCGTTGGTATTGGGCCAGTCAGGATATTGGCTCTTGAGGTAGGCGCTAACCTGCTTGCCTGCCTCTTCGGCGGATACTCCTTGCTGCTTGAGCGCAAGCGCTCGCGTGCGAATCTCCGAAACCAGTTTCACTTCCGCGGCCACCAGGGACCCATCGCCGGGAGCACTATGATCAGGTAGGACATGCGCGACCGGGAGAGCAGATACCTTCTCCAACACGGCAAGCCAGCTCCCAGGCGTGCCGCCGTCGCCGAAGATGTGCGGTATGGTCTTGTTCTGCACCACGTCGCCCGAAATCAAAGTTCGATCCGGTTCCACAAAGGTCAGCTCGTCACCTTTGGTGTGGGCGCCGCCGTACCACAGCAGCCGCGCCGTAACCCCGCCCAAATCTATGGTCGCTTCCCGGCCGAAGGTCACATCTGGCGGACGCAGTACCACACCCGCGAGGAGCTCCTTATTCTGCGCTGACCGGCTGCTGAACATGTCAATCATTTCCTGGCCGTGCTTCTCCATCTCCTGCTGCTGCATAGCATCGCGGATCAATACGGTGTTGGAAGGGAAACCAGGCTCTCCGCCGGCGTGCTCCGGGTGGAAGTGAGTAGTGGTGAGGAACAGCTTGTGGTTCTCAGGCGCAAGCCTTGCTGCCACGCGCGCGGCAGTGGCTCCATTCTTCGGCCCTAAGCCTGTATCCACCACAAGCGTAGCGTGCTTGCCGACCACGATGGCAATGTTGGGGAAGCCCATGATTGCCCAGACGTGCTCAGAGACCCTGGTTGTGTTCTCGCTGAGTATGGGGCTGCTCATCTGCGCGGGCGCGGCACTCACACCCAGCGCAACCAGCATCACAATCGAAAGTGATTTCATAAGTGCCTTTCCCAACAAGATCGAGGTTTGGTGGTAACGAGAGGCCAAGGTCCCGCTGCCACGTTGGCGAAAAACAGCACCATAGTACTAAGATTCAGAAGCTCGCGCT
>DATEGM010000340.1:0-3097 GCA_035280085.1 Terriglobales bacterium | reverse complement strand
CACCGCAACTTATTCAGCCGGCTGAGCTGAACAAGGTTCTGCAAGGGCCGGCGAAGCAGCGGCCGCTTGTCATCCAGGTAGGCTTTCGCACGCTGTATGAGCAGGCGCATGTTCCAGGTTCGGAATACGTGGGCGCGGCGTCCAGCGCCGAAGGTGCAAAGGAGTTGCGCCAGCGGGTAGAGGGGCTGCCGCGGAACCGCTTCATTGTGCTCTACTGCGGGTGCTGTCCGTGGAGCCATTGCCCGAATGTCCAGCCCGCGTACAAGGAACTGCGGTCTATGGGCTTTCGGAACGTGAAAGTGCTCTACATCGAGAGCAATTTTGGGGCAGACTGGGTGGATAAGGGATACCCGGTAAGCAAGGGACAGTAGAATTCTCCGGGCGAGCGGGCGGTATTTTGAACAGCAAACTTCTTTTCATTATTGGCGCGGTGGTGGTGGTAGTTGCCAGCTTGTATTTCGGCACGCGGAATATCAGCGACCTGCCGAGCTTCGGGATTAACTCGGGGCAGCATATGCCGGCTCCGCAGGTGACACTCACCGACCTGAGCGGCCAGAAGCTGGATCTGGCCAGCTACAAGGGAGAGGTGGTGCTAGTGGACTTCTGGGCCACGTGGTGCGACCCGTGCCGGGCGGAGATCCCGCACTTTGTTCAATTGCAGGACAAATACCGCAATCAGGGATTTCGCGTGGTGGGCATCTCCATGGACGACGGGCCTCGCCCGGTCCGCGAGTTCTACGGACAGTACCGGATGAATTATCCCGTGGCCATGGGCAATGCCAAGATAGCGGAGCGGTTTGGTGGCGTGCTGGGATTGCCGGTGAGTTTTCTGATCGGGCGCGACGGGCGCATTTATGCGCGGCACGTAGGCGAGACCGAAACTAACGTATTTGAAACTGAGATCAAGGAATTGCTGGCGCGGCCGGGGGCGGCGCCAGGAATGTGAGGTTTGCTTCGCTGCCGCCGGCTGATGCGCATTTTCCCACGCGCCAATCCAGCTTTTCGCCCTTCTTCTCGATCCAGTGAGTATTCCTGTTGCTTTTCGTAGTTGAGGTGCAGGTCGGCCAGGCGCTCACCCGCTTTCACAGGGCGCGGAATACCTCCAGATCAGTCTTAAGTCTGTGGCGCGGGCGCCCCCGCCCGCGTTCCAGCGACGGCCTTCGGCAGAGCGGTGCTGAAATTTGTTTCGCTCTTTTCCCAGGGCTGACGCGTCTGTGTGAAAACGTTTTTTCGCCCCGCTGGGGCTATGAATTTACTCCGCTTTGTACCCCGGACTTACGTCCGGGGCTACATTCTGGTGCCGCTCCGCGGCTCAAGAATGATGGCATTGTTCCACCGCCGCCTAGATTTCTGCGTTCTCACACAGACCACGCCCTGGGCTAAACCCTGTTCCGCTCCTTCGGAGCTGGCGTGATCGTCGAGGATGATTCCATTTACCCCCACAAAGGGGACGCGGGGCACTGAAAAGCGAGATTAGACGCGACAGATATGAGGCGGGAAGCGGGATTCCGGGGGCATTGCGTTTGAGGGGTAGAACTCCCTGGGACTTCTTTAGCACTAGGAGCAAACGCGGGGTCTTTCGACTCGGCGCAGGATTGGTGTGCCCGCGCCTCGCTCAAGATGACAGTTGTCTGGAACATGTATTCGTTTACCCCACAAAGGGGATGCGGAGCAGTTCGGGGTTCGTAGCTATTGTTCTCGCGGGCGAGGCGAGGGCGCCCGCGCCACAAATGCATACTAGGTTCTTCGGTCACGCGATAACGCAAGGTCCTTCGATTCGCGTTCACCTCGCAAGCTCGGCTCGCACTCGCTCAGGATGACGGAGCTACGATACAAATTCCCTTTCAGGGCGGCGCAAGCGGCGGGGTGATCGGCCGGAACTCCTGGAAGTTTATTCGGCGACGCGAAGGAATGCAGGGGTCCTTCGGTCGCGTTCACCCTTCAACAAGCTCAGGGCAGGCTCTCGCAAGCTCGGCTCACGCTCGCTCAGGATGACAAAATAAAAAAAGGTGCTTTGCAGGGAACAACAGGCGCAGAACGGTTGCACGGGTGAGAGCGAGACGCCCTCATGACGCCAGCGCTGCACGTGGGTTGACGCTGGTATATTGTATCCATAGAATGCCACTGACTTTATGCCTCCTAAAACACCGAACCATTCCCCAGGTGTCACGCGCCGGCACTTCGGGAAGCAGGCGGCGTTCGCGGGCCTGAGCGCGGCGCTGGCGGTCACGCCGGCCGCAGGTCAAACGGACGCAGCGTCTCCATCTGAAAAAGAAGCAAACGCCTCCGGCGATATTGAGGCCCGGTATCAGCAGGTGATCCGGCGCTATGGCGACCGCTTGTCAGAAGAGCAGCGCAAGCGGGTGCGAAAAATTCTGGCCTACAACGAAAAGCTGCTGGCGCCTATTCGCGGCTTTCCCCTGGATAACGGCCAGCCGGCAGCGACGGTGCTGAAGTTCTACGAGGATGCAGAAGCCACGCCTCGAGCGAGCGCAGGCGTGTCACGGCGGGCTTCCGGTCAGAAAGCGAAAGACTAAAACTTGCTGAGCGACGACATTCTTTATCTCTCGGTGCGCCAACTGGGCGAGCGCATTCGCCGGCGGCAGCTTTCTCCCGTGGAGCTAGCGGAAAGCTACCTGGAGCGCAGCCGCAAACTCGGCCCGCAGTACAACGCCTACGTCACCATAACAACGGAGCTGGCGCTGCAGCAGGCGCACGCAGCGGAACGCGAAGTCGCCGCCGGACACTACCGCGGGCCGCTGCATGGAGTGCCCTACGCAGTGAAAGACCTGGTGGCGGTGAAGGGATATCCCACCACCTGGGGAGCGCGGCCCTACGCCAAGCAGGTATTCGACTACAACGCGACCATCATCGAGCGGCTGAACCGGGCGGGCGCGGTGCTGATCGGCAAGGCGGCCATGATCGAACTGGCGGGCGGGCTGGGCTATGAATCGGCCAACGCGGCATTCACCGGGCCGGCCAAGAACCCGTGGAACCCGCAATACTGGACCTGCGGTTCCTCGGCGGGCTCGGGGGCGGTGGTGGCAGCGGCGCTGGCTCCGTGGGCGCTGGGCTCGGATACCCGCGGCTCCATCAT
>DATEGM010000339.1:0-15265 GCA_035280085.1 Terriglobales bacterium | reverse complement strand
GTTAATTTCTCCCGCCCGCACAACAACGTAACCGATCCTCAGATTGGGCAGATTACAGGGCTGGACGGCAAGCCGCGCATTCTGCAGTTTGCGCTGAAGGTGATGTTCTGAAGCGGCCCAAGGCCTAGATTCGCCGCACCATTCCCTGCTCGGTGGCATGGTTGTTGCGAAGCAGTAACAACACGAGGAACATACCGATTAGGGGAATGATTCCGGCAACGATCACAATCGGATCGAAGGAGTGGGTCCCGGCCACGCGCCGCGCATCGGAGACCCGGCCGATCAACTCCGAAGCCACTATCGTGCCGATGCCCGCTCCCGTGCCACTAATTCCGCTTACTGAAGCTACCGATTCGTTGTGATATAGGTCGGCGGGCAAGACGTTGGCTATGGTGCTGAAGGATGCGTAGCAGAACGTCGCTGCCGCAAACAGCAGCGCAATCAGGAACAGGTTGCGCGTAAGAACGGTCGGGATGAGTAATGTGACGCCGATGCCGCCGAACACCACCAGGGCTTTGCGCGCTCTTCCCAGCGGCCAGCCGCGCTTGATGAGATAGCCGGAAGCGGCGCCTCCGAAGAAGTTACCCAAATCGGCCGCAATAAATGGAACCCAGATCGCGAATAGGCTGTTCCGCAAATTGATGCCTTTCGCCACCAGGTAGATGGGGAACCAATCGGCAACGAAGAACCAGACCGGATCGGTGAAACTCCGGGCAATGATAGTCGCCCAAGTCTGCGGCAGCTTCAGCAGGTCGCGCCACCGCTGGCGTTGCGCCGGCGCACGGGCGAACTCTCCCTGGTCGGCCACCAGCATCTGGCGCTCGGCTTCGCTGATGCGCGGATGTTTGTCTGGGGAGTAGTAGATCCATCGCCATCCTAGCAGCCAACAGAAGCCCAGCACACCGGGCACCATGAAGGCGGGTCGCCAACCCCAGCGGAAATATATCCAAAGGACAAGAAAGGGCGCGATGGCGCCGCCAACCGAGGAACCGCTATCAAAGAAGGCGGTAGCCAGCCCGCGTTCCCGCTGAGGAAACCACTCCGAGACGGCCTTGGTGGCGGCCGGCCAATTGGCCGACTCCCCCGCGCCCAGCAGAAAGCGGAAAGTGGCGAAGCTGTAGAAGCCCCGCGCCAGAGAAGTGAGCATCGCAACAATGGAGTACCAGGCGACTGTCAGCGTCAGGCCGCGCCGGGTACCGATGCGGTCCATCAGCCGCCCGCAGAGGGTCAAGCCAATGGCATAGGCCACGCGGAAGGCGACTACCAGGTTGGCGTAATCGGTGTTGCTCCAGTGATATTGAATCTGCAGGTAGGGCGCGAGCAGCGAAAGCGTCTGCCGGTCAATGTAATTAATGACTGTGGAGGCAAAGAGCATGGCGCCGATCCACCAGCGCAAGTGCCTGATGGGGCTTGGCCTGGTGTGGGCGATCTGTTCCGAGGTAGCCATTGGAGCTTATTTTGCGGCTCGCCCTTTTTCGCTCAGCAGGCTGGCGGACGCGTTATCCAGGTACACGGTGGTGTTGGCATGCTGGCGCAAGATGGAGGCGGGTGATTCAGGAGTAATCGCGCCTTCCAGACAGGCTTTGGCGGCGCGCGCTTTACGGGCGTCAGGGACCACGGCAATGATTTCCCTGGCCTTCAATATCTGCCGCACCGACATGGACACCGCCTGCCGCGGCACTTCCGACACGTCTTTGAACCAGCCCTCTCCCACCTGCTGGCGGCGGCAAGCTTCATCGAGGGTGACGATGAGGTAAGGCTGCTCTGTTTCGAAATCAGCGGGCGGATCATTGAATGCCAGGTGCCCGTTTTCTCCAATCCCGACGAAGGCCACATCTATGGGCGCGGAATTGAGTTCGGCTCCGACACGCTGCGCCATTTGCTCGGGATCCGATTCATTGCCATCAAGAAAGAAATAGCGAGTGATACCTGTCTTCGAGATCAAACGCTCCATCAGGTACTTGCGGAAACTGGCGGGATGAGTCATGGGAAGCCCGATGTACTCGTCGAGATGAAAAAGTTCAACTTTCTTCCAGTCAATATCCGGCATTTTGGTGAGCGCCTCGAGAAACTCGAACTGGGACGCGCCGGTGGCAGCAATAATGCGGGCACGACGGCGCTGGGCAATCGCGGTGCGTATGGCTTTAGCGGCTTGTTCAGCGGCCGCCTGGGCGAGCGAAGCTTTATCGCCGAAGACCTTGACCTTCACATTTGCTCTCCTGCTTGCCGTGGTACTGAGGCAGCGATAGTAACATCAAAGCCTCGAATGCGGAGCAGCGCCATTGGCCGCAATGGCAGAAGGATTGAAGATGCCGTTGACAACGCCGGTGAGCGGCGTACACTGCCGCCGAACAAGTGAATCGCTGAAAATGGGAGTGCGAGTGATATTTAATCCGCCAGCGGCGCACGCGTGAAGGAGCACAATGAGAAAATCAGAAACCAAGATTGACCGCAGGACTTTTCTAACCGGGTCGGCAGCGCTGATTGGCGCGGCCATGGTGCCCACGGCGGTTTCCTACGGGCGGATCCTCGGGGCCAATGACCGCATTTCGCTCGCCCACATTGGCCCGGGCAGCCGGGGCCAGGAACTAGATTGGATTATTGCGCAGCACAAAACAACTCATAACGTCGAAATGACGGCTGTCTGCGACCTGTGGAGCGTTCACCGCGAACGGGCAGTCACGGAGAACACGCATTATTACGGCCGCGCGCCGCGCGCCTATCAGCATCTGGAGGACGTGCTCGCGCTTCCGGATATTGATGCGGTGGTGATTTCCACGCCCGAGCACTCCCATTCGCCCATTCTGAAGATGGTGGCGGACGCCGGCAAGGACGGCTACGTTGAAAAGCCCATGGGCAACGTGCTGGCCGAGGCCAAGGCGGCGCGCGATTCGGTGAAGCAACATAACAGGATTGTGCAGGTAGGCACGCAGCATCGCAGCGAGCCTTACCCCCGGCTGGCGCATGACCTGGTGCAGACCGGGGCCCTGGGAGACGTGAGCAAAGTAGAGATAGTCTGGAATTATCACGGGCCCAGGTGGCGGGGACGCCCGGAGTCAAAGCAGGTGCGCGAACAGGACGTGGACTGGCGCAAATGGCTGATGACCAAGCCTTATCGCCCATTCGATCCACAGGTTTATTGTGAATTTCGCCTGTATAAGGAATTTTCCAGCGGCATTCCTGACCAGTGGATGAGCCATGCCACCGACCTGGTGCATTGGTTCATGGACGACAACTTTCCTCGTTCCGTGGTGGCCCATGGCGGCATTCTTGCCTGGCACGATGGCCGGGAGAATCCTGATACGTTCCAGGCACTGCTGGAATATCCCAAGGGCTTTCTGGTGAGCTACTCCACGAGTTTTGGCAACGACGCGCCGTCCTTCACGCGCTACATGGGGAAAAAGGCGACTCTTTTCAACCACGGCGGAGAAGGCAGCCCGCGTTACAGCCTTGTCGAGGAGAAAGGAAATCACGAAGACAATCCGGACATTGATAAGCAGCGGGTGTCGAAAGACATTCTGCCGCCGGGCGAAACCAAGCTTCCGCCCATGGGCATGGGCGATCTGACGCTGGAGCATACGGCCAACTGGTTCGAGTGCATGCGTTCCCGCCAGCAACCACATTGCACCGTAGACAACGGCTTTTCGCACTCTGTCGCTTGCATCATGTCTGCCCAGGCGTACTGGTCGGGAAGAAAGCAGTACTGGAATGCTGCGACAGAGGAGATTCAGGACCACCCGGTGGAGGCCTAGGTAGTTTGTAAAGCCCTGACTCTAAAGCAAAAGAGAGGTTTATCCAGAACTGACGGTTTCCACTCAGTGAAGAGACGGCGTAGCAGCCGTTCTTTCGCCCCGCTGGGGCTCACGCACGTCTCGTTTTTTACCCACGGCTCACGCCGTGCGCTACATTCTTGTGCCGCTCCGCGGCAATGTCTTGGCCGTGCGCTACATTCTTGTGCCGCTCCGCGGCTATGTCTTGGCCGTGGGCTACATTCTTGTGCCGCTCCGCGGCTATGTCTTGCTGGTACATCCAATTTTTCGGAATGCCAGCGAGCATCCCAAAGCACTTCTCTTCCGCTTACCAGATGAACTTCAGAGCAAACTGAAGCTGCCGGTTGGCGGCGGCGGTGCTGTTGATGGTGTTAAAGGACCCAATCTGGCTAATATCCGCCGGGCCCACAGGGAACCGGCCGGTGGGGTCATATTGTGGATACGTGTCCACGAACGGGTTGGGCATGGAAAGCAGCGGATGATTCAAGACATTGAAGGCTTCGAATCGGAACTGCAAATTCAGGCGCTCTGAAATGGCCGTCGTTTTCATGGCACTAAAGTCCATGCTGGCGAAACGGGGACCGCGCAGCACGCCCCGGCGGGCGCTGCCGAAGACCTCATTCTTCGTGGGCAGCGCAAAGGCGGAGAGATTCCAATAATTGAGGAAGGACTTCGGCCCGCCATTGGGATCGGCCACCAGGTCGCAATAGTCCTGCTCAAAACCAACAAAATTTTCCGCAGGACCACTTGCGGTCAGACAAGAGGCGGAAAAGCCGCTGCGGATGAAGCTGATGCCGCCGATCTGCCAGCCGCCTAATACCTTTTCCACCGGACCGGACCAATTGCCGCCCCAGTGCTTGCCTTTGCCGAAGGGAAGCTCGTAGAGCGCGCTGTTGACCCAATTGATCTTGGCGTCGAAGGCCGAAGGACCGTAATCCAGCTTGAAGTCATAGACGTGGGGCGTGGACATGCCGTTGCCGCCATCCCGGGTTCCCGACGCCGTATCGAGGCTCTTGGACCAGGTGAATGAACTTAGAAAGGAGAAGCCTCCAGAGAACCGTTTTTCCACTCTCGCCTGCAGCGC
The DNA here is from genome assembly GCA_035280085.1 of Terriglobales bacterium. Lineage (GTDB taxonomy): Bacteria > Acidobacteriota > Terriglobia > Terriglobales > Acidobacteriaceae > JAICWP01. The sequence goes on along the minus strand of DATEGM010000339.1, from coordinate 10,411 downwards.
GTTATAGTTTGCCGACGTTTCGTTGGCGAATACATTGTAGAAGTTTGCCAATGATGAGTAGCGGCTGGGCAGGTAGGTTACGGGTTGCACAACTTTGTCTCCCTGCATGACTGGATAGGTCTGGTTCAGGTCAAGCAGATGAGGCAAGTGGGTGGAGGCCGAACCGACATACCCGAGCTCCAGCACAAGATCCTTCGCTACCTCCTGCTGGATACCGAGACTCCATTGCTGAATGCGTGGAGTCTTGAGATGCGGATCCACGGTAAACATGGAGGGCTTAATAATCGTCTGGGAAGTGTTATTGAAGATCTGATCCACAATAGAAAAGTCGGGTTTGCGGATAAACTTGGCCGCCCGGGGCGCATTGCGCGCGAAATCAAACCAGGGGTCGGCATTCATAGGGGAATAGAAAATTCCCGCGCCGCCGCGGACCACCGTCTTCCCCTTGCCGAAGGAAGGCGACCAGGAAAACCCGAACCGCGGCGCGATGTTGGTTCGGTCAGTGAACACGAGGTTATTGCCCAGGCGATTGTCCCTGACGTACGGCAAATAGGTTGGCGAATTAGGATTGGAGTCAAAGCGCACTGGAGGAAAGCCGGCGTAGGGATCACCGCTCCCGGGCCGAACGACAACGGGGATGGGTCCGCTGAAATCCACATTCACCATGGCGTTGTCAATGTCGTGCCAAAAAGGAGCTACTTCATAACGCACCCCGAAGTTCAGGGTCAGATTGTGCTTCAATTTGAAATCGTCCTGGGCATAGTATGCTTGCGTCCAGCGGAACAGGTGAACGTGCGAATCGCCGCTGGCTACCTCGGAATCGTTGCTGATACCCAGGAGCATGGAGGCCACGGATAAGCCGCCGGTTCCGTCCAGCGCCCCGGTGGCAATTGCGGGAAAGGAAAAGGATCCCCGGGCAATGTTGTGGGAGAGAAGATTCAGATTCTCATGGCGGAAGTTAACACCCAGCTTGATGATGTGCTGCCCCTTAATGAGAGAAAAGTCGTCGCCATACTCGTAAGTCGCCTGGACCTTGCGCAAAGGATGGCCAAAAGCATCCTCGCCCAGACCGCCGCCAGTGCCGCTCATGAAATTGTCGCCGCTGCCGATGAAGTTCGGGGTCCCAAAGTCAATGGGATCATTGGAAGCGCCCACAATGCCGAGGGACGCAACTACATTGGTGGTACCGGCGAGCGGGCCCACCCGGCTGGAGTTCACGCGCAACCAGTTCACCCTGGCCTCATTGATCTTGGTGGAGCTGATAGTCCATGAATAATGTAAGGTGACCGTCTCGGTCTTCACTGCTTCCACCAGGTCTCGAACTGGCTGCACATCACTGCTGGTATTGTCCTCCCGGCCCCAGGAATACCTGCCCCACAGATTGCTCTTGGGAGTAAGAACGTAATCCAAGCGGCCGGCGACCTGGTCAAAATTTGTAGGCAAGCTCACAACGCCGGTAAGGTTGTCCAGCACACCAGGGCGGTTTGCCTGGGGCACGTATTGTGAATTGGCCAGAAACTTTGCCGTAGGACCGTTCCAACACGCCTGCGGAATCGTGTTGTTGGGCCAAGGCACGTCGGTATTGGGGTTGGGATTGAAGCATCCCGCCGGCAGGGTATTGCCGGAAAGAAAGGTAGTCAGGTGGGGCATGAAGATCGGGATGCCGTACTCGGAGAAATTGCCAGTTCTGGCGTTGGCGGTGGGTACAGTACCAACCTGAGTGGCATTGGTGCGGTCGCGCAGGCCTTCGTAACTGCTGAAAAAGAACAGTTTGTTCGCCACTATCTTCCCGCCAGCAGTGCCACCGAACTGATTGCGCCGGAAAGGAGGCTTGGGCGCGTTCGGGGTTCCGGCGTTGATATCGTTGAAGAAATCCTTGGCGTCCAGAACATCGTTCCTGAGGAAATCGTAGGCGGTGCCGTGAAAGGTGTTGGTGCCGCCCTTGGTGACCGCGTTCAGTTGCGCGGCGCCGCGGCCAAACTCGGCGGTGTAGGAATTGGTTTGCACCTTGAATTCCTGAATTTCATCAATGGAAGGCACGGCCCCGAATGTATTGAAGTCCGGTGAGGTGTTGGTGGCGCCGTTCAAAAGGAAATTGGTGTCCTGAGCTCGCGACCCACCCAAGGAGTATTGATTGCTTACGCGCTGGCCTACGTCGCGTACCTCCTGGAAGGCGGTGTTGCCGTCTTTGGTGAAGGTGACGCCCGGGCCTAAAGTGGCCAAATCCAGGAAGTTGCGGCCGTTCAGCGGCAGGTCTGCGACGTGTTTGTTGTCGATCACCTGGCCCACGGTGCTGGACTCCGTATCCAGCAGTGGGGCTTCACCTACGGTGGTCACCGTCTCAGTTACCTGGCCCACCCGCAAGTTCACATCCACGCGCGCCCTCTGGTCAACCTGCAGCTCAAAGGGTTCCACCACAGCGGTTTGGAAGCTTTGGTGCTTGACGGTTACCGAGTAGTGCCCTGGCCGCAATCCGGTAACGACGTACGCGCCGGTGTCGGTTGTGCGCGTAGCGTGCGGGACGTTGCGGTCCACATCGGTAACGATCACGTTCGCACCCGCGACCACGGCCCCGCTAGGGTCGAACACCAGGCCGGTGATGCTACCGGTTCCGATCTGCCCCACGGCGCTGGTGGAGATTAGCAAGAGGCACAGCAGGGCAAATACAAAGTAAGTCAGATTACGTCGCGCGCAGGTGGGTTTGTTTCTCGACATGGAAGCTCCTCCACGGCATAGGCCGGCTTGCGTGAAAATATTCCCTGGGGTCGAGCGTCAGATCGGAGAAATAACTATGGGTGCGAGTGCTTCTAACACGTCTATTTGAGCTATGTCAAGAAATTTGCAGATTCTCGCCGGCTGAGCAAAAACACTCACAGATGTCAGAAGAGTGTTTAACGATTCCGGAGTTCTACCGCGGGTTTGTGAACCGAATCAAAGTCGAAGTATCTGCGCCAGCGTCCCACCCAGGATCATTTGCTGCGTGCCGGCGGGGACATCGCAGGCCTTGAAGAAGGCCTGGTACTGATTGACCACCGTTTCGATTCCGTCGAGGCCAGCATCCGACCCAAACACCAGCTTGATGTAGGCACTTGGGTCATTAGCTGGCGTGGCCGTTTTCCATTCCCCCTGTCCGGACCACCAGAAGACCTTCTTAAAATCATCGAGGCGAGCGCTCATCTTGGTCAGGGTGGAACCGCTGAGGTCGAAAAAGATATTCGGATTCCAGCGCGAAACTTCCGCCGCCCACTCATATTCTGGATTGCCGCAATGGGCGCCAATGACCGTCAGTTTCGGGAAGCGCCGGGCAACTTCCTCGAGGTGAAACGCGCGCATGCGGTAGGAAGCGACGTCCTCAGGCTGGTTAATGCTCCGGCGGAGAACGATGCCGGTGTGGAACATCAGCACCCAGCCATACTGGTTGGCGAGGTCGTATACGCGCTGGTAGGAAGGATCCGTGTAGGGCTTCTTTACGAACTCCAGCTCGCCCAAGCCACGGTATCCGAGTGCGTGAAAGTCCTTCACCTGGGCCAGGACATCCGGGGCGTCCAGGTCCACAAAGCCAAAGGGAACGATCTGTCTGGGATAGCGCTTGGCAGCTTCCGCCACCTGCAACCGCTGGGAGTAAGGAGTCAGCAGGCAAGCCGTCAGATTCAGCCGGTCAGCAAGCTTTACCAGATCGCGAATGAAATTGGGATTGTTTTCCTCGAAGTGGACATGAATGTCTACAATGCGACTGGTGTTGGGCGAGACGGCGGAGCCTTGCTTGAAAGAGAGTGCTTCGGCAGCAGGCCCTCGCAGAGACTGCAGGGGAATTGCCGTGGCGGCCGCGGTTATGGCCCCTAAGAATCCCCGGCGAGAAAATTGAGCGCACATAGGTCCTCCGGCAAAAAGATACACACGAAATGAGCACCCGGATTAAGAACCTTAGAGCAGGGTATTTGCAAATGCACTTCCCCTGCAATCAGCGATTTTTGCCGCCCCTGCAGCCTTTAGGCTTGAACAGGTCTTGGAGACCAGGAAGCTGATGATTATGATTGACGACCGGGGGCGTACAAAGGGACTTTCGAAGTCTCAAGCGGGGCAACCGTGAAAATGAAAAACTTAGGACTGATGGTGTGGTTAGTAGTGCTCACCGGCGTGTTGTTGGGGGCAAATGCTTTGGGGCAAAGCAGCGGGGACGCCGCTCACAAGGTCCGGGTGGCGCTGATCAAAATGCCTTACCAGGGCGAGCGCAATGTTCCGGAGCTTTCCGGGGGGCCGGCTTACCTGGAGGCTGGGGGTATTCAGAAGCTGCTCGAACAGCACGGTTATCAAACTAAGGCAATTTCCACGGTGGCGCTGGGGAATGACGAGCAAAAGGCTTATGGAGAGTGGAACCGGCTAGCACTGGCGAACGGCGGCCTGGGAACGCTGGTAGCGGAGGAGCGCCGCGGCGGATATTTTCCCGTGGGACTGTTGGCTAACTGCAGCGCGCTGGCGGGAATGCTGGCTGGCCTGCAGCATTCCGGGCCAACCGCGAGGCCTTTGCGGCTCGGACTGGTATACGTTGACGCACACGGCGACTTCAACACCCCCGAAACCACTCTGAGCGGGATGTTGGGCGGCATGCCGGTGGCGATCGCGTCCGGCATGGCGCTCACCCGCATGCGGCTGAAGGCGGGTCTGGATCCGCCCGTCGCCCCGCGCAATATCGCGGAAGCGTGCGTTCGCGATACTGATCCGCTGGAGCAGGACCTGCTCGACCGTTCCCAGATTCAACAGCTTTCGGTCGCGGATATCCGCACCCGTTCGGAGAATCTGCGGAAGATGATGGAACGACTCTCCCAGAATAGTGATGTTATTTATGTGCACGTAGATATGGATGCGTTGGATCCAGCCGAAGTGCCGGGCCATCATCTGCGGGTGCCGGGTGGACCGACCAGCATGGAACTAGCGAATGCCTTAACGGAAATGTTCCACTACGAAAAGGCCTCCGCTTTCGGCGTTGCGTCCACACCTTATGGCGACAATGACAAAAAAGGGATCTCGCGCCAGGCAGCCTATAACCTCATTCTGGGGGCGCTTAAAGGCATAGAGGAACGCAGCGGTGGCCGTTAAAGAGTGGTTCACCTGACTTCGCTGTTCGCTGAGTCGTAAACAACCTGGCCCCCTACGATGGTCTTCAAGACCCTGGTATTAAGGATATTCTTAGGCGCAACCTTGGCAGGATCGAGGTCAACGACGGTAAAGTCGGCCAGTTTGCCGGCTTCGATACTACCCTTGTCCTTCTCCTCGAACTCCGCAAAAGCGCCCTCGAGCGTGTAGCCACGCAAGGCTTCAGCCAATGTCAGCCGCTGCTCCGGGTACCACCCGCCGGGTGGATTGCCCTGCGGGTCCTGGCGAGTGAGGGCGGCGTAGATTCCATAGAAGGGGTTCTGAGTCTCTCCTGGAAAATCCGAGCTTAAGGGCAGGTGTGCTCCAGTCTTGAGGACCGATTGCCACGCATAAGCTCCTTTGACGCGTTGCGGCCCCAGCCGGGCCTCTGCCCAAGCCTTGTCGGAGGTGCAATGAGTGGGCTGCATGGAGGCAATCACGCCCAGCCTGGAGAAGCGTGGAATATCTTGCGGGAACAACACCTGGGCATGCTCGATTCGCAGGCGCGGATCGCGAGCCGTGGGCACTTCGCGCAGAGCGCGTTCGTAGGCATCCAGCACCAGGCGATTAGCGCGATCGCCAATAGCGTGCGTGCACACCTGGAATCCCCGCTGCAGAGCGCGCCGAGTGAGATCGTAGACCGCCGGTTCGGGAGTAGTCATCAAGCCGCGAGTCTGGGGAGCATCGCTGTATGGCTCTAACAGGGCCGCGCCCCGGGAACCCAGCGCTCCATCGGCGAAGAGTTTGAAGGCGCGAATGGTGAGACGGTGCTGTGGGTCTACCTGCGGGCCACGCTGCAGCCAGGTGGCTACGAGTTGATGATCGGCGCCGTCCAGCATGGCGTAGACCCGCAGCGGCATGCGGCCTTTCCGAATGAGATTACGGAAGGCGTTCACCATGATCGGCGTCACCTTGGCTTCGTGAACTGAAGTCAAGCCGTTGCGGGCGCACTCCCGTGCCGCCAGTTCGATCGCCTTCTCCACCTGAGGCAGAGTCATCGGCGGGATATGCGACTCGACCAGGTTTTGAGCGCGATTGAGCAATATGCCGGTAGGCTCACCGGTTTGGGGGTCGCGCAGAATCTTGCCGTTCTCCGGGTCCGCGGTGTTTTTATTGATACCGGCCAGCGCCAGCGCCCGCTTATTGGCCCACGCGGCGAAGGTATGCAGCCCTACCAGGTACACAGGGTTGTCGGGCGAAACCGCGCTCAGCGCTCGATTATCGGGATAGTGCGCAGCCCATTTGCCTTCGTCCCAGCCCCAGCCCAGGATCCATTCCCCAGCTTTGGCAGTGGCGACTCGTTGCCTGACCCGCTCCACCGCTTCCTTGTCGCTGGGGACGTCTTTCAGATTCAACTGCAGCAGGCTCTTGCCCAGTTCCATCAGGTGAGTGTGGGAATCAATGATTCCCGGCAACACGGTGGAGCCGTGCAGGTCCAGGACGCGAGTTGCGCTGGGATACAGCCGGCGGGCATCCGCGCCGCTTCCCACCCAGGCAATGCGATCGCCCGAAACAGCAATAGCTTCCGCGGCAGGCTGCCCTGCAGCCATAGTGATCACGTGCGCGTTGAGGAGGAGCAAGCCTGGAGTGGAGGGGACGGGCGCGGGACCAGATTTCGCAAGCGGAAGCAGGACAAGAACAATGAGAACGAAAATTGGGATCTGCAGCCTAAAGTCCTTACCGCGCCGCATAAAATCTCTCCCCGCATAGTTCTCGTGCTATCAGGCCCGAGGGGGCTCTCGCACGAGCATAGTTGGATAACACTGGCAATGGCCGCGGATCGGCTGATTACGGTGAGTCGGTTTCACGAAAGCGATAAAAAAGCGGACGCGCTGTGTAAAGAGCGCGTCCGCTTCAGACCAATCCGGCAAGGCTAGAAAATCAGCTTAACGACCAATTGCATGTTAAAGGGCTCGCCCGGACCGAGTCCAGGAGCGCCGTTGAAGTCGCCGATGGTGTCCCCTATGCAGGCGAACTGCGGATTGGCGCTGCAGGCCGAAGACAGGGATGTTGAACCGGAACCCGTCGCCAAATTGATGCGGTTGAATACGTTAAACATCTCAGCACGGAGCTGGACCTTGAACCGCTCTCCGATGGGAATGTTCTTAAACACGGACAAATCCACATCGGAATAACCGGGACCGTAGATCATATTGCGCGACATGTTGCCAAAGGTGCCGTTTGCTGGCTGGGCGAAAGCATTCAGGTTGATCCAGGGCATACCACCACCCGCAGCGTTAAAGTTATGGTTGACTCCAGCTAAGGGGTTACCCACGAGGTTGGGGCGTTGCTGGAAGTCCAGGTTGCCCGTGCTGTCGGTGGCGGCAAAGATATTGATCGGCTGTCCGCCATGGAAAGAAAACAGAGTATTCACCTGCCAACCGTGGGTGAGAATTTTGGGACCGTGGGAGGAGCCAGGAATATCCCAGGTGAGGTAGGCGGTGAAATTCTGCCGCGTGTCAAAGTCACTGTTGCCGTAATCCCCGCGCAAATTGAAGCTGTTTTGTGGTAATACCGCGCGGTAGGCTGTCACCTGATCCAGAGCGTGAGCCCAAGTATAGGCAAACTGCGCGGTCACGCCGTGGTATTCCCGTAACTTCAATGTGCTCTGCAGGGAGTTGTAGTTCGACGTGCCAATGCTATCGAGTTGATTCACCGTGCCTACGTTCGGGTACTGGGTGAACAAGGGCCGGTTCTTCTGAAGCGTGATGGGATCAATGTTTGCCCCCAGCGGGGAAAGCGCCGCCTGGTTGATGTCCAGCATCACGGATAGCCGCCGTCCCATGCTGCCCACGTAGCCAACCTGCCACACCGCGGCATTACCGAAACTTTTCTCCACGTTCAGGTTGTAGTTGTAGAAATACGGCGTGTGGAAGTGCTGGCTGACGGAAAACATATTGAAAATGTTGGTCTTGGGATCGCCGCAATTAGGATCGGTGGCGACATTGCCGGTCACGCAGGTGGTCACTCCCGGAAAGATCTGTACTCCCGATTGCCACGGAAATGGGCCACGGTTGTAATTGGAAACCGTGTCTGGGCCAGCCGGATTGTTCTCCAAACCGTCCGCTGCCGAATTTGGCGGACGGAAGTCGAGGAACGGGTTCATGTTGATCTGGTCGTAGAACATGCCGATTCCGCCGCGCACCACGATGCTGCCGTTCTCCTTGGGTTGGTACGCAAAACCAACGCGGGGAGCGAAGTTGGCCTTGTCGGCCGGGAAAATAGAATCAATGCCGGCGCCCTGTATCTTCAGCCCGCCGGCTTCGGGGATGAAGACCGCCAGGTTCTTGTCTCCATTGTGCAGCGGTCCCATGTACTCGTAGCGGAGGCCGTAGTTGAGATTCAGCCTGCGCGTGATTTGCCAGTTATCCTGGGCGAACAATGAGATGTCGTTGACGAACACCTGCCGCTCGGCATTGCCCACGGCAATGCTGGCCGCCTGGACGTCTCCGGCAAGAAAATCAGCCAGAGCCTTGGTGTTGGTATCAAGAGCCTGACACGCGGCATTGCACTGCGTTGGGTCCACGGCGTTCACGTTCCATGGACCTTGCGTGCCGGCAAACGTAAAGCTTCCCAGCGAACGGCGGAAATAGAACTCGTCCACCTGCGCCTGACGAATTTCGCCACCGAACCGGAACTGGTGGCCACCCGTGATGTAGGAGACGACATCGGTGAGGTGCCCGGTGATGTCATTGCGGCCTTCCGGGGGCGTAATACCGACTTGCTCGAACCCAACAATCGCAATATTGGGAGCACCGGTGATCGGCTTGCCGCCAATAGTCGCGTCAGGACTCAGGTTCAAACCGAGCGCGGCCGGGACAAAGCTGTTATTGAAATCGTGGAAGCGCTGTGTGAAATAGCTGATCCCGAACAGCGCCTGGTTGGTGACCTTGGGCGTGAAAACTGAGTTCAAAATCAGGTTGTAGTTCTGCACCCGAATGGGAGCAACTTCGAAATAAGGCTTCAGGTTAGAACTGGCGGTGCCCAGAGCCGCGCTGAATCCCGTAGGCGCCACCTGATCGCCACGCGAGAGGAAAATGCGCGCGGACAGCTTTTCATTGGGACTGAAGCTGTGATCAATCTTGAGCAGGCCATTGTTGCTATAGCCCGTCTCCGGAGAAGAGGAAAAATAGTTATTCGTTGTTGCCGCCAAGCCGTTAATCACACTGGGCCACAATGTGCTCATTAAGGTGGTGGAAAGTGTATTAGGCGCCACAGGGGCATAGGATCCAAACATGCCTCCCGGGTTGTTGAGAACCTGCAGCGCTTTCTGCTGCCAGGCCAGCGAAGGCTCCGTGGCCAGACCGGATAGGCCGATAACGAAGTTCTGATGCTCAAACGTTCCGAAGAAGAATGTGCGGTCCTTGATGATGGGACCGCCAATACTGCCTCCCCAGTTCAGGTTGCGCAGTTCCGGTTTGCGAGTGCCGGAAGGCAGGAAGGGCGAGGCGGCGGAATAGGCTTCATTGCGGTCGTACAGGTAGGCTGTACCGTGCAGCGAATTAGTGCCGGATTTAAGTGCGAGATTAATGGTGCCACCGGCGCTGCGACCGGTTTCCGCGCTGGATTGCGTTTGGGCGGAAAACTCGTCCACCGCGTCAATGGGCAGCACGGTGCCGGCAATGCCCGACACGCCGCCCTGGTTGACGGCCGGAATGTTGTGCCAGAGGTCGTTGTTATCCGTGCCGTCAATCTGCCAGTTCATCTGGTTGGCGCGGGTGCCGTTGAGCGACCCGAAACCGCCAACCGAGTAGCCGCCATAGCCTGGGGAGACCGCAATCAACTGAGAAAAGTCGCGCCCATTCAAGGGCACATTCTGCAGAGCGGTAGTGGGAATGGTGGTAGTCACGGTTTGAGTGGTGGTGTCTACGGTAAGAGCTGCCGCTGAAACTTCCACCGTTGTCGCCTGCTGCCCCACCGCTAGCTTGACCGGCAGAGTGTAGATCTTACCGGCGGTGACCTCCACCTTTGCCACCCGGGTGGGAGTGAATCCTTTTGCCGTAACGTCAACCTGGTACGTGCCCAGAGGCAGTTCCTGGAAGGCAAACTCGCCGTTCGTGGTGCTAGTCGTGACCTGGCTGATACCAGTGGCGATGTTGGTAATCTTCACGCTCGCGCCAGGAACCACGGCTCCCGATTGGTCAGCAACAGTCCCATTAACGGCGCCACGAAAGGTCTGCGCGTATCCGGCTAACGCAAGTGCCAGCACCAGGGTTACAACCCCACAAACACGTACCATAGGTCACCTCGACCAGAAGTTTTATCTCGACGGTGAAGC
>DATEGM010000338.1:0-7937 GCA_035280085.1 Terriglobales bacterium | reverse complement strand
TTGGGCGCCTGCGCCCGGGAGCCTCGGTTGCCGGAATATCGCCGCGCCTCACCGCCCTGCTGCGCCAATGGATGCTGAATGACGCCGGTTTTCCCCCCGAGTGGATGGGGGAAGTCAAGCGCGTGCTCCCCAAGCAGAACATTACCGTGGTGCCCGCCGGCGCCGGTGTGGCGGAAATGAAGGAAGACTTCGGGCGCAGCCTCACCATCCTGCTCTCTGTCTGCGGGCTGGTGCTGCTGATCGCCTGCGCCAACGTGGCCAACCTGCTGCTGGCGCGGGCCGCCGCGCGCCGCGGGCAGACCGCCCTGCGCGTGGCCATTGGAGCCTCGCGCCCGCAGATCATCCGGCAGGCGCTGTTGGAGAGCGTTTTGCTCGCCGTGATGGGAGGCGTGGCCGGCGTGGTCGTGGCTGTCGCTGCCTTGCGGCTCCTGCTGAGCCTGGCTTTTCACAGTACCCACTTTCTTCCCATCAGCATTCTTCCCTCTTTGCCGGCGCTGGGATTTGCCTTCCTGCTTTCGCTGGTAACGGGAGTGATTTTCGGCACCGCGCCGGCCTGGTTCGCCACTCACACCCACCCCATCGAAGCGCTGCGCAGCTCCACCCGCAGCACGCGCGACAGTTCCTCTCTCGCCCGCAAGGCGCTGCTGATTGTTCAGGCCACGCTTTCGGTGGTGCTGGTTGCCGGGGCCACCATGCTGGCCCGCAGCCTGGGCAACCTGGAACACCAGAATTTCGGCTTCCAAGCCGCCAACCGCGTGGTAGTGGATTTGAATCCGCCCGCGCCCAGCTACACTCCCGAGCGCTTGAACGCGTTGTACCGCGAAATGCAGGATCAATTAAATCGCCTGCCGGGGGTCGAGCAGGTGGGCCTGGCCATGTACAACCCGCTCACCGACAACTGGGGCGAGGCCATAGCGATACAAGGGCATCCGGAGGTGCTGGGAGAAAACTCCAATGCTTCCTGGGACCGGGTGAGCACCGGTTATCTCCAGGCGCTGGGTGAACCGGTGGCACGCGGCCGCGGCTTCACGGACGCCGACAATGAGAACACCGCGCCCGTAGCGCTGGTCAATCAAGCCTTCGTCAAGCGCTTCTTCCCCAAGGAAGATCCTCTCGACAAGCACTTTGGCCTGGATATGCTGGCCCTCGCCGGAACCTTCCGCATTGTCGGCGTGGTGGATGACGCGAAATTCGCGTTCCCGCGCGACCCGGCGCATCCCATGTTCTTCGTGCCCCTGGCGCAGTACGTGCATTACGAACATCCGCTGATGCAGAAAATCGAATTGCGCTCGCACTTCATTGACGGCATTCTGCTGGTCACACACACCAGCCCGGGCGCTCTGGAACCCCTGATTACCAGGACTCTGGCCGACCTCGACCCCAACCTCACCATCACCAGCGTGCGCAGCCTGAGTGACCAGGTGGCGCTGGAGTTTGACCAGGAGCGGGCGGTGGCCAGCCTGGCGGGATTGTTCGGCCTCATAGCGCTGTTGCTGGCCGCGGTTGGGCTCTACGGCGTGACCGCCTACGTGGTGGCGCAGCGCACCGGGGAAATCGGCGTGCGCATGGCGCTGGGAGCTGACCGCATGAAAGTAATCCGCCTGGTGCTGCACGGAGCGTTCCAGCGCGTGGGCGTGGGCCTGCTCATCGGCATTCCGCTGGCTATCGGCGCCGGCCGCCTGCTGGCCGCGCAACTGTGGGGCGTGAAGTCGTGGGACCCGCTGGCGCTGGCCATGGCCACAGCTTCACTCGCAATGTGCGCTTTTCTGGCGGCGATTATTCCCGCCTTGCGGGCGGCGGCAATTCATCCTATGCAAGCCCTGCGGGCGGAATAAGGAAGTGGCCTTGCGCTGCAGCCGGAGGTGACGGCCTCCGGCCTCTCTTCTGCTGAATGAGGATTATCCGTGAGCGGTCTTACTCCGCTCCCTGCTCCTGTTCCTCGGGAGCGCCGTGGCGGCGCAGCAACTGCGGCAGGTTCTGCGAGAAAGCGGAACGCGGCAACACCATGTCGCAACCCGCCTCCTGCGCCTTCAGCTTCAAATCGCCCTGCACATGCGAGAGGAACCCGATGATGCTAGTCCCTCTTTTCAGCTTCGATTTCAACTTGGGGATGAGGGTCAGCGGCTTGGCGTTGGCATTGTTGAGATCGAAGATGATCAGCGAAGGTTTTTCTTCGCCATTGCTGCTCATGTGCTCGGCCAGATCCTTCTCGGTTTTGACAAACTCGACCTTGACGTTGAGTTTGCGCGCAACCTCCTGAATTTTTGCCGAGAAGAACAGGTCGTCAATGAAGGCGAAAATGCGCGGCCCGCCGTTGGATTCGGGCAAAGGATCGGGTTCCGCGCCCAGGTAATTGCTGGGGTTAAAGCGACCGCGTCCCCCGCCATTGTTGCCATTCATGCCCGCGCGGTAGGCGTGGTCCATGGGAGCGGTGTAGATGCCGCCGTGGCGGTCCCGTTGTCCCCCTCCCTGTCCGGGACGGCGGTTAGGTGGACGACGGCCGCGCCGGCGTCGGTTTCTCCCCCCGGATCCGGAGGGATGGTTCGGTCCAATCATCATATTGCTCTCTTTTTTGCCCTCAATTCATCGAGGGGAAAATGGTTCGATGCGCTTTTCTGCCGCGGGAATTTCGCTGCTGGTGCAAAACTCTCACAACCTCTTGCGGCTGGAAGTCAAATCGTGAACTCTTATTTTGTCCGTCTGGCGCCTGCAGCTTAACCTTTTGGGCGCGGAGTGCCGGCACGGGGAACGTGCGGCCGTTTGGAGGACACCATGATGTTACCCGGCGGGCGCGACCTGCGCAAGTGCAAAACGCACCGAAGTAACATCGCCCTCACTAGCTAGGATGCCGTTCCCGGCCCCCGCGGTTCAGCTTTATCTTCCCCTGATTGCCCCCAGCGGCCCCACCCGGACGGCCCCGGGCGCAAAATGCCCAGACAGCCGTGGTGTGCTCGACCTCTGCAAAACTTTGCCGGCTTGCGCTATGGCGGCAACGCCTTCAGTGGTGAACGGCAGCGCTGCGGGTAATCTGAACGCGCAGGAAGTCGCTGCCCTGGGGCGTGATCCTGACCTTCTCCCCGCTGCAGAACACCAGCTGCTCCTGCTGCAGGAAGCGCACCCACTGCTCCAGGGTGTGCCCGTCGTAAACCTCAGGAAAGCGCCGGCAGACGGCTGCAAAGCAGGAGCGCAAGTTGCGGATGTGAGTGCCGGAGTGGCCGGCATCGTGGATCAGCCGCAGTCCCGGTACCTGCGCCTCCCAGAAGCCAAAGTAGTAAGGGTCGGAAGCCTGGGCTGAGCTCATGCCTGCCAGAGACACCACCGGGCTGTTTCCGCGTTCGGCGATATGGCGGCGTTCGCGCCGGTCCGCGTACTCCGCGATCGCGATCAGGGCGATCACCGCGAAGAAAAACAGGTACGCCGAAAGGACGATAATCAGGACGGGCATGCGCGCCCTCGCAGGGTCAGATCCTGAAAAACGGGGCCCTCGCCGGGGCCGCCATTCCTGCCGCTCCAGAGCGGAAGCGGCTGGAAACCAGCCTCCAGCCTGCTTAGTTTACCACCGCTCCGAGCGCCGGGTTTCAATTTGTTTTCCTCAACTCTCTTCCTTTTTTACAAGAGCTGCTCACGAAAGCTCAGTACTCGCGGCGGCTGGTTCTGATTGCCCTGCGGCAAAGAGCAGTAGTCGAAGTAAATGCTTGCGCTGCCGCCCAGAGTGTTGTCCACATACGATTGCTGCCCCGCCAGGACTGCGCCATAGATATTCACCCCGCTGGAGCCGCCGCCGGTAAATGAGATTACACCCCTTGTGATGATAAGACCGTAAAAATTGAGGCCGCCGTGGATATCCAGATTGCCGTCAATAATCAGCACACCGTTTCCCACCGCTCCTCCCGTCAGCTGCACATTGCCGGGCACATAGGTGATCTGGCGGCTCATGTTGGCAGGGCCGGCGGGATTGTTGGGCGGGCTGGGAGGAAAATTCGGGGGCACGCCCAGCGACTGGCCCGCTCTGGTTCCGCAATCTCCTCCCGAGCAGTTCCAGTTATACGGCGCCTGCGTGGCATTCACGGTGCCCGCGGCATCGCGATACCTGGCCACCAGCGCGTCCATGTCCCAGGGCCAGGGCTGGTTCTGCACCACCGGCTGCGGGGTGCCGGCAATCAGCGTTTCCGACGGTGTGGGATTGTCCACCGTGCCGGCAGCGTAAATCGCATAGTGGGACCCGTCGCAGACCAGGCCGGCGCGGTTCGTGCAGGTGGTGACGTCCTTGCCGTTAACTTTGCTCTTGGTGCACGTGCATGTGCAAAAATCCCAGCCGTTCACGATCAAGCTGCCGTTCAGGTCCACGTGGTCCTGGGAATCCACCGCCGCACGAGTAACCAGTGGCGGATCCTGCGCTACTTCCATCTGCAGCAGGCGCGAGGAGCCATTGGCGGTTACCGCCAGCGAGGTCAGTTCGTAAACCGGGCTCCAGCCGGCAGGGTCGCTGCCCGCCGATAGCGTGCAGTCGTTTACCGGAAGCAGCGTAACCGGCAGCTCGCTCACTCCGTTCCAGCACACCTGCGTGGCCAGCGTGGCGTTTCCGCTGCTGCCATTGTTGTAATAGGGTGCGTCGGAAGCATTGGCCTTGCGGTTGATGCGCACCCACTTATAGGGCAGCGCCGCGGCCGTGTTCAGGTAGGGCGGGCCGTTCTCCCCCGTGGTGACAATGTTGCTGCTCGCCAGCGGACAGGCGATGTGTTGCGCCGCCATTTCCTGGCACAGTTGCTGGTCGTAGTAGTTGCTGCCCGCGGTTGAGGGCGTAACCGCGTCTCCAATTCCTCCGGGATTCAGCACATAGAGCACTGAATTGGTGTTGCCCGGCATGGCGGTGGGAGGAGCAATCTGATGCGGCGCCACGTTGGCCAGCGTCATGCGCTCGCGCACGTTCTGCAGTCCGGCCATGCTGGCGAAATACGCCTGCTGCGAGGAACGGAAATTGTCGTTGGTCCGGCTCTCCGCATCCCCCAGATACATCAGCCCCAGGGCGATCGCGGTCAGCAGCATCAGCGCCAGCAGGCAGGCAAGCAGCGCCACGCCCCCGGCTTTATTTTTGAAGTTTCGTTTGCTCATGTTTGCTCCCCGGGGGAACACGGCCGCTTTCGGCGGCTGCGATCGCCTTCTCCACTTGTCCAATCTGCGCCCGCTTGCGCCCCAGCGTCTGGTCGCGCCGCGCCAGAGAATCGGAGTACAGCCGGCGCAAATGCTCATCAGTTCCGCTGGTCAGCTTCTCCTGGATCTGGGCGTAGCGGCGCAGCAAAACCTGCTCGTCATGTTTCAGGCTTTCCAGTGTGGCCCGCGCCCGGCTGAGCGTGGCCTGCTCCAGCAATCCCGGAACCGTTATGCGCGCACCCGAATCCTTCTCTGCCGGCGTTGACGGCTGTGCGTCCGGATTGGGCGCGGAAACTGCTGCTTCCGGCGGATGCGATGCCTCCAGGTCTTCGTTGGTGAGTACCCGGCTGGCTATCTTGCCGCGCTTTTGTTTCGCCACTTCGCCCAACGATTGCTCCTGCGCCCGGCCCACCCCGCCCAGCGCCAACAGGGTTATCGCCATCCCCAGGGTGCACCGCCTCAGCTTTTGCGCCATTCTCATAAGCTTCTCTTAGAAGTTGTTCAGCCGGGCGCTGGCGCTCATGCTCTGCGCCGGCGTCATTCCCGTTTGCGGGTCGGCAGCGCTGGCCATAACGTTCAGGGTGATGGTCACGGCGCGCACCTGCGCCAGGGCCGCGGGATTGGCGGTCAGATCCAGGGGCAGCGCCAGCGCGTTGCCGCTCTGGCCGAAGGCGGCGAACAGCGGCGCGGCCTTGTACGCGGCATAAAGCTGATCGTTGGCCGTAGCGCCGCCGGAAAATCTTGTGCTGCCGGCAATGGTCAGGGCGGCGCCGCCCCCGCCCACGCCCGCGCTGTTGATGACGCGGTCCACGCTGGAGTTGTAGTTCACCGCCTGCGCGTTGGGCGCGCCCGTCACCTTCACCACCTGGCTGCGCCACAGGTTGCACGGACAATTGCTGGCCGCGGTCACTGGCGTGCCATTGGCGTCGGTCAGCGTGTAGCGCACGCTTTCCACCTGGCCATCGCCCTCAATGTCGGCTTCGAACCACAACTCGGAAGCGGAAATGCGCACCAGGCCGGCGGCGCAGCGGAAATCGTTCAGCGCCGGATTGCCCAGCACGCCGGGAGCGAACAGGCGGCGCGAGGGAAATCCCGCCTGCCGCAGTTCGCTGGCCATCGTATCCAGAAAAGTGCGCGAAAGCTGGGTGGCGTCCACCTTGGTCTCCTCCGCCTTGTAGGTCTTCTGCAGGCGGGTGACAGCGGTGAACACCACGCCCAGCACCGCGGTCAGGATGGCTACCACCACCAGCAGTTCCAGCAGCGTGAAACCTGGGGTGCGGCTGCGCCGGACAAGTATCAACTGGCGCGGCATTATGTGCCTCCTATGGTGCGCAACGTGACCGGCGGAGCAAATTGCGTGGGGCGGTTGGCCCCCAGCGCTCCTATGGGCCGCGCTGCCACTGTAATCAGCCGGCTATTGCCCGTGACCGTCAACACGTTCCAGCGCACGTCAAAAGTTGTCTGCCGGCCGCCCGCCCCACAGCCCGCGAACAGCATCTTGTAATTGGCGGGAACAGCAGCGTAGGCCTGGGTGAAGTCAATGGCGCCGCTGTTGCCGTCCACCGCCGCCCCGTTGCCGGGCGCGCCCGCCCCCGCCGTCGCAATCGCCCACGTGGCGGGTGGGCCGCCGCAGTCGGTCAACGAGATGGCGGCGTTCTGGGTGGCGGGCTGGGCGGCGATTTTTTCCAGCACCGTCTGCGCCAGCATGGTGGCGCTGGTATCCACCTTGGCCCGGTTGTTGGTCAGAATGGCGCTGTGGAACAGGGCCGTCACCGCGGTCATGCCCACCGCCAGCACGGCCATGGCGATCATCAATTCCAGCATGCTCATGCCGGCCGCTACCGCCGCGGGCCTTCGTGCCCTCATGCCGCGAAGTCTCATAGCTTCCCTTCCCTGTTCGCTTTACTGAACGACCCACTGTGAGGCGCCCGCCGACCAGATCCAGGTGCGCGCTCTTCCCGCCGGCGTAATGGCCACCGCTGCCCAGGCCACATTGGCTTGCCGCGAATCCTGCAGGAAATAAACCACGCCCACGGCATTGCCATTGGCGTCCCAGTTGGTGCAGATCCCGTTGCGCATCACGCAGGGCAGGCCGATGGCGTTGAAGCTCAATGCGGTGGAGGCCGGCTGCGGCATGTAGCCGAGCGTGGCAGCCGGCATGGCCGGCGCCCCGGCATTGGTCACGCGCACCCCGACGGGCAACTGCACCACTGGCTCTCCGGGATCGTAAGTGTTGTTGGCGTTCTGGTCCAGATAAAGCCGGCTGTAAGTGATGCCGCCTTGTGTGACCTGCGCCTCCTGCACCGTGTTGTGCCGGTTATTGCGCACGCAGCTCATGCGCGAGCGTTGCAGCATGGAAGCCACGTCCTTGGCCGCGGTGCGCAAGCGATACTGCTGCATGGCCGCGGTCATGGTGGGCAGGGCGCTGGCCGCCACCACCAGCATCACTGCCAGCACCACGCACAACTCCAGCAACGACACACCCTTGCTCTGCCGGCCGGCTGGCGCTCGTGTATGAAACCGCCTTCGCATTCTCCCTCTACCGCATGGTACGAGGTGGCCGAGGGCAGGGTCGGTGTGGCGGGGGCACCCTTTGGTGATGGTCCGCTCCGCTTTGGGAAAGCGCCCGCGATGGGAAATTTTTTTTCCGCCGCCAGAGCTGCTTCCTAAAACAGAACGCGAGCGCCTCGACCGCTGAGAGCAAACCGGTGCTTAGCCAAGCTCATCCCATAGTTGGTGAGCAAGTACAGCCAGGCGTTACTTGCCGTTGCCGTCCTCATTCCCTT
>DATEGM010000337.1:0-3890 GCA_035280085.1 Terriglobales bacterium | reverse complement strand
GACGGCGGCGCTGCGATTTCACTCCCCGGCTACGCTACCCGTGATTGGTATTCGGCCACGGTTCCTACGACCGTTCTCAGCGCGCTCGTAGCCGACCAGGTTTATCCCGAGCCCTACACCGGCATGAACCTGCGCTCCTTTCCCGGCACGACTTACCCGCTGTTCGAAGATTTTTCCAACCTGCTGATGCCTCCGGGCAGCCCCTTCCGCCACGCCTGGTGGTATCGCACCGAGTTCAACTTGCCTGCAGAGTACCGTGGCAAAACTCTGTGGCTCGCCTTTGACGGGATCAATTACCGTGCCAATGTCTGGATGAATGGCGTGCAGGTCGCCTCTTCGGACAAACTGGCCGGGATGTGGCGGTTGTTCGACTTTGATGTGACCGCAGCGGCGCGGCCCGGCCAGGCAAATTCACTGGCGGTGGAAGTTTTCCCGCCCCAGCCCCGCGACCTCTCCATCACCCTGGTGGACTGGGCGCCCATGCCCCCGGACAAGGAAATGGGCATCTGGCGTGACGTACACATCCTTGCCACTGGCCCGCTGCGCCTGAGCTACCCGGTGGTGATTACCAGGCTCAACCCACCCGATAAAGATCAGGCTTCGCTTACCGTGCGAGCTGAGTTGACGAACTCCGCCGACCACGCGGTAGCCGGCGTCCTGAAGGGAAAAATTGAAAGCATTGAATTCCAGCAACCAGTGCGGCTGGGCGCAAGAGAGACGCAGGTCATTCGCTTCACCCCTCAGGCATTTCCCCAACTGAACCTCTCCCACCCGCGGCTGTGGTGGCCGGCACCGCTCGGCCCGCAAAGTCTCTACGATCTCGACCTGCAGGCGGAAGTTGACAGTCAGGTTTCCGATTCCAGCCACACCCGTTTCGGGGTGCGCGAAGTGACTTCCCAGCTCGACCAGCAGGGGCACCGGCTGTTTCAGATCAATGGCAAGAACATCTTAATTCGCGGCGCTGGTTACAGCTTTGATCTTCTGCTGCGTTCCAGCCCAGAAAAACAGCGGCAACAATTGCAGTATGTGCGGGACCTCAGTCTCAACGCCGTGCGCATGGAAGGCAAGCTGGAGGACGACCACTTCTTTGACCTGGCAGATCAGATGGGCATTCTGATGATGCCTGGCTGGTGCTGTTGCGACCAGTGGGAAAACTGGCCCCAGTGGGACACGGAAGACGAGCACATCGCGGCAGAATCCATGCACGATCAGGCCCGCCGCCTGGAACGCCACCCTTCAGTCTTCGTGTGGCTTTACGGCAGCGACTTTGCCCCGCCTCCCAAGGTGGAAAAAATCTACCTGCAGGTGCTGAAGGAGTCTGACTGGCCCAATCCGGCCATTGCCTCGGCAGGCGGCAGAACGACTACTGTAGGCCCCACCGGGGTGAAGATGACCGGTCCTTACGAGTATGTGGCGCCATCCTTCTGGTACCTCGACCACCGCCATGGGGGAGCTTTCGGCTTCAACACCGAAACCAGCCCTGGGCCTGCCATTCCGCCTATCGAGAGCCTGCGCCGCATGCTGCCGCCCGATCACCTCTGGCCCATTGATTCCGTATGGGAATACCACGCCGGCGGGATGTCGCGCACACTCAGCGTATTTACCGAAGCGCTGAACAAGCGTTATGGACCTTCCAACTCCGCGGAGGAGTATTCCCGTAAATCGCAAATGCAGGCCTATGAAGCGCACCGCGCCATGATGGAGGCCTATGGCCGCAATAAGTACACGTCCACGGGAATCATTCAATGGATGCTGAACAACGCCTGGCCCAGCATGATCTGGCACATGTATGACTGGTATCTGCGGCCCGGCGGCTCCTACTTCGGCGTGAAGAAGGCCTGCGAGCCTCTGCACGTGCAGTATTCCTACGATGACCGCTCCATCGTCATCGTCAATTCCTACTACCAAGGATTTCCCCGGCTGAAGGTCACCGCCAAAGTTTACAACGTGGATATGACCGAGAGGTTCTCGCGGGATGCGGACCTCGATGTCGGCCCGGATAGCAGCACGCGTGTCTTTACGCTGCCCGAAATCCCCGGCCTGAGCTCCACCTATTTCGTGAGCCTGACGCTGCGGTCCGGAGGGGAAGTGAAAAGCAGAAACTTCTACTGGCTCTCCACGGCACCGGAAACTATTGATTTCGCCCGCGAGCAGGAGGACACCACCGGCCAGTACGACATTTCCACCTGGGCGCCCACTAAGACTTTCGCCGACTACACTGCGCTGAACCATCTGCCGCAGGTGGAGTTGGAAGTGTCGGCGCGCTCGCAGGTGAGCGCAGAGACCGGCTCAACCACTGTGGCCTTGCATAATCCAGCCCACACGCTTGCCTTCGGCATTCGACTCAAAGTAAACCGCGCGGGCAGCAACCGGGTGAGTGCGGAGGCGCCTAGCGACACTGAAATCCTCCCCGTGCTTTGGCAGGACAACTACTTTGAGCTGCTGCCCGGCGAAACCCGGCAAGTCACAGCCACCTACTCCGCAAGTGATGCCGGCAAAGCCCCACCAACGGTCGAGGTGGAGGGCTGGAATGTGCGGCACCAACTGGTCTCAGCCCAGCCTTAAGCCAGCCAATCCGGGCAGTCTTCCTATCCTGGCGATTAGTCCGGCACAGACCCGAAGCCGGATTTCTGGTATCTTGCCATCCACGATGCCGCAATCGCCGGAGCCCCGGCCCGCAACCCAGCCACAGCCGCTCTACTGCCCCAACTGCGCTCGGGAAGTGACGGACCCGCTGACCTGTGGCGATTGCTCGGCCGTGATCTGCCGGGTGTGCGGCACTCCCCTGGAATCTCCGGACGAACTGGGGATGGGATGAACGCCTCTACCTCGGCAGTGCAAATCAGCCACCCCATCCTCAAGGGAATCGTGGCCTCGTTAGTTGCCTCTTTGATTTACTCTTACGGTTTTGCCCTTGCCATCGGAGGTGTGCGCAGCCCAGTCGAAGCGGCCTATACGTTCTTCCCCGCTCTCATGGCCCTTCCGCTGATGAGCTGGTTTATTGTAGGCGTGGGCATATTGCTGGGCGCCACCTTGCCCAGGGTGTTGGCTGGCCAGTCTCGGAGCCGCGCCACACTTCGCGGTGCGATTTTGGGATTCGGTGTGGGCGGTGCCGGAGGCTCGCTGCTGGCTTTCCTGTTCACTACCGGGGCGCGCCGCATTTATGCCTATCTGGCGCTCACCATGGCTGCCTACATGAGTATCTGGGTCGCCGGATTCGCCCGCTACTACGCTCCCAGGGAGAAATGACGGCCACTCCTTCCAAGACGCAGGTTTCCGCAGGGTCGCAGCCCAGCCTCATTCGCGGGCTTTCTCTCCTCGATTCCGTGCTGCTGTTGCTCGGCGGCATTATCGGTTCTTCTATTTTCCTTACGGCTAAAGATGTGGCCGGGCCCCTGCCCCATCCCCTCTACTTCATCCTGGTGTGGGTGCTGGGCGGAGTGGTCTCATTGTTTGCCTGCTTCGCCTTCGCTGAACTGGGCGCCATGTATCCCGACTCCGGCGGCCAGTATGTCTACATGCGCGAGGCCTACGGCGATCTGGTCGCGTTTCTTTATGGCTGGATGATCTTTACCGTGAGTTGTGGCGGCACCATTGCCGCGCTGGGTGTGGCGGCGGCGGTCTATCTCGGCGAAATCATCCCTGCCATTTCTGCCCAGCACGTGGTGTGGAGCGGGTTCGGCATTACCATCAATCGCACTCACCTGGTGGCGCTAGCCTCTATTGCTTTCACCACCTGGATGAATGTAACCGGCCTGCGCCGCGGCGCGGTTCTGCAGAACATCGCTACTTGGCTGAAGTTTCTGGCCATGGCGGCCTTTGTTTTTTTGGGTTTCGCCTTCGGCAAAGGTTCCTGGTCGCACTTCACGCAGACCGGCGTGGCCGCAGGT
>DATEGM010000336.1:0-4360 GCA_035280085.1 Terriglobales bacterium | reverse complement strand
GGCGAGCGGCGGTTGTTTGCGGCCGCCATCGGCAAGGCCGCGTACACCATGATGGATTGCCTGCACGCGCAGCTGGGTTCGCGGCTGAGCGGAATTGCGGTGGGCGCGACAGAGCCGGCGGAGCACCGCCTGGGAGTGGAGTATTTTCGCGGCGGACATCCGACGCCCAACAGCG
Organism: Terriglobales bacterium; assembly: GCA_035280085.1. Classification (GTDB taxonomy): domain Bacteria; phylum Acidobacteriota; class Terriglobia; order Terriglobales; family Acidobacteriaceae; genus JAICWP01. The sequence continues at coordinate 4,185 of DATEGM010000336.1, read as the reverse complement.
AGTCGTGGAAGGCCGCGGAAGCGGTGTTGCGCAACCTGAAACAGCAGGGGCCGGCAGCGCTGGTGATCTTTCTGCTGAGCGGCGGGGGCTCGGCGCTGCTGGAACGACCAATCAGCGACAACATCTCCCTCGACGACCTGATGGCGGCTTACCAGGCGCTGGTACTCAGTGGCGCCACGATTGTGGAGATCAACGCCATTCGCAAGCACCTGTCGGCGGTGAAAGGCGGGCGGCTGGCGCGGGCAGCGGCGCCGGCGCAGCAGGTTTCCATCCTGGTTTCTGACGTCCCCGATAAGGCACCGGACGCGTTGGCCTCCGGGCCGACCATGCCCGATTCATCTACCGTAGAGGATTGCTATCGCTTGGCCAAGAACTATGAATTGCTGCCCCAATTGCCGCCGCCGGTGCGCCGGCTATTCGCAGAGCGCCGGCTGGAGGAAACGCCTAAAGCTGGCGACGAGGCTTTTGCGCGCTCGCGGTGGTGGACGGTGCTGTCGAACGCGGAAGTGCGGCAAGCAGCGGCGGGGGCAGCGGCGCAAGCGGGCTTTGCGGTCACCATTGACAACAGCTGCGATGACTGGGACTACGCCGCGGCTGCCGACCATCTGCTGGGCCGCTTGCGCGAGTTGCGCCAGGGCGTTTCCCGTGTCTGCCTCATTTCCGGGGGAGAGATCACGGTGCGAGTGCAGAACGGCGGCCGCGGTGGGCGCAACCAGCAGTTCGCGCTTTATTGTGCGCAGAAAATTGCCGGTGAGAACATCACCATCCTGAGCGCGGGCACCGATGGCATTGATGGCAACAGTCCGGCTACCGGGGCCTTGGCGGATGGCACGACTTTGGAGAGAGCGCGGACGAAAGGTCTTGATGCGGCAGCGGCGCTGGCGAGTTTCGATGCGTTCCCGTTTTTTGAGACGCTGGGGGATGCGATAGTCACCGGCCCGACGGGAAATAATCTGCGGGATCTGCGAGTGTTGCTGGCGTATTGAAATCAGTGGCCGCAGAGGCACGGAGACACAGAGAAAATTATTCGGTGCCATGTTGAGCGAGGGCGCATGCCCGAGTCGAAATTGAGGCGCTTAGCGGGCGTGAGCAAAGCGGGAGCCCGCTGCCGAAATCCTGAGCGCAGCGAAGGACCTCCTCACACCTCTGCGCCGTCGGGTGCATTGGTCTGCTAGAGGGAGTTTCAAGAAAGAAATGAGGGGCGCCCGGTAGAACTCCCTGAGGCAACTATGACTGAGTGAAGCGCTCAGGGGTCCTTCGACTCCGCGGTCTGATTCGCAAGCGAATCAGACGGCTGCGCTCAGGATGACAGGGATAAGAATTAAGGTCACGAAAGGGGAAAGCGAAGTTCTTCTATCTTCATTCGTAAATCGTCAATTAAAAGAAGCGGGTCACGCCTTCTTCCAGAACCAGAACGCGGTCCAGCACCCCGGCTGCCTGGGCTTCCCTTTCCAGAAGCTGCAAAGGTTCGTCTACAGGCTCGTGGGAGAGGCGGAAGGTGCCGTAGTGCATGGGCACCATCCAGCGCGAGCGCAGGTCGAGAAAGGCGCGCACCGCATCTGCCGGGCTGGTGTGCACGTTGCGAAAGGCGGGAGGATTGTAGGCGCCAATAGGGAGCAGCGCTAGCTCCGGGTCAAACTTGCGGCCAATCTCACGGAAACCGGAAAAATAGGCGGTGTCGCCGGCGTGGTAAACGGTGTGGCGTTTACCTTCCAGAACATAGCCGCCGTAGCCGCGGTGAGCGTCCTTGATGATGCGGGCGCCCCAGTGCCGGGAAGGCACGCTGCTAACGGTAAGCCCGTTGTGACGGTACTCGTGCCACCAGTCCAGCTCCACAATTTTACTGAAGCCCAGGTCGGCGACCAGGTCGTGGACGTGGCTGGGAATCACGATGACCGGCGCGGAGCCGCGGCGGCGCCGGGTTGCGCGGGCTATGGCCCGCAGCGAGGGCCGGTGCAGGTGGTCGAAGTGAGCGTGGGTGACCAGCACTACGTCAATAGGCGGCAGGTCGCGGATCTGCAGGCCCGGGCGCCGCAGGCGCTTGAGCACGAACAGCCAGCGGGCGAAGTTGGGGTCCACCAGAACGCGCTGCCCGGCAATCTGCAGAAAAAAGCTGGAGTGGCCGATAAAGGTGATCCCCAGTTGCCCGTCGCTGGCCAGCACCGGCTTATGCGTGCTGCCGGTGCGCGGCGTCACCGCGGAGTGGCGCACCAAGCGCGTGAACTGCCGCGCGCGACGCCTGAGGGTCAAATTCAGCATGTAAGAAATTAGACGCTGCTACATACACCTGCGATGCAAGGCGAGTCGATTTTCGGCCGCTGCCACTTTACATTGCCGAGCTAATTGCGTTCTGTTGCTTACCATTCTAGAGGAATCATGGCCGCGGTTGCTTGACCATGTGGATAACCGTCATTTCTAATCGCTGACAGACCTATAGCGAGGACTCTTATGCGCGTGGCGTTTTTAGGGTTAGGAATCATGGGCCGTCCAATGGCGGCCAATCTGGTCAAAGCGGGCCACGAAGTCAGCACCTGGAACCGGAGTACGGGCAAGGAAGTGGAGGGAGCACGGGCGGCGGCCTCGCCGGCGGAAGCGGCGCGGGGCGCGGAAGTGGTGTGGATGTGCGTCTCCGATACGGAGGCGGTGGAGCAGGTGCTGTTCGGGCCCGAAGGCGTGGAGAATGGGCTGGAGCCGGGCGCTGTAGTGGCGGACTCGAGCACTATTTCACCTTCAGCTACGCTGCGCTTCGCGGAACGCATTCGGTCCAAGGGCGGCGACTATGTGGACGCTCCGATGACAGGATCCAAGATCGGGGCGGAAAGCGGGCAGCTGATTTTTATCGTGGGGGGAGCCGAAGAAACCGTGGAGCGGCTGAAGCCGCTGTTTGCCGCCATGGGCAAGCTGATGGTGCGGGTGGGCGAGACGGGCAAGGGGCAGTCGGCCAAGCTGGCCATGAACCTGATCATCGCGCTCACCTATGAAGGTTTTGCCGAGGCTTTGACCCTGGCCGCCAAGCTGGGGGTCAATATGGAGAAGCTGCTGCAGCTGATCAACGCCTCCATGGTGCGTTCGGGAGTAGTGGAGTACAAAGCGCCGTTTGTCATGAGGCGCGATTTCACGCCCAACTTTCCCCTGCGGCTCATGCACAAGGACATTCACCTGATGCTGGAGGCGGCCAGGGAAATGCGGGTCAAGCTGCCGGCGCTGGAGACGGTGGAGGAAATCTATGAAATCGCCACCGACGAGGGCCAGGCGGATCTGGACTACGCGGCCACTCTCTCTCTGCTGGAAAAATGGGCGGGTGTTGAGGTTAAAGGCACTTCCGCCTGAGGTACATGGCCTAAAAATCGTACTCTGGAGACGGCACCCGGCAGGAGAATTCGTTACAATAAGTTAGCGTTCATTTCGCTCGCAGTCGGGAACGTTTCCTTTCCCAGTCCAGTTCAGAAAGTAGAGCATGCTGATTACCATTCTCATTGCTTTGGTTGTGGCTTTCGCAGCAATGCAGGCCTCGGGTTTCTGCACCACGATTTATCTGCACCGGGCCATGGCCCACAAAGGGCTGCGGCTGCATCCCGCCGTGGCTATGCTGATGCGCATCGAGCTGTGGCTGTTCACCGGGATCAACATGCGGGAGTGGGTGGCGGTACACCGCAAACACCACCACTTCACCGACGAGGAAGGCGATCCGCACAGCCCGTATTTGGTAGGTCTGTGGAAGGTGCTGTTCCTCAACGCGTTTTACTATGCGCGCGAGGCGAAAAAGCCGGAGGTAATCGAGAAATACACGCGCGACATTCCGCGCACGCCTGTGGAAGCGGTGCTGGGCCGGGGCTCGCTCGGGCTAGGAGTTGGGCTGGCCATGTTCGTGGCGCTGTTCTGGGCCATCCAGGGCGGCTGGGCAGGCCCCCTGATTGGAGTGGCAACTTTCATCGTTCAGGGCGCGGCCTATATCGGCATGAACGCGGTCATCAATGGCGCATGCCATGCCCTCGGCTACAAGAATTTCCAGAACACCGCCACTAATTTGCGGCTTGTGGCCTGGTTTTCCAGCGGAGAGGGGCTGCACAACAACCACCATCAGTATCCTGCGTCGTCCAAGTTGAGCATGAAACGCGGGGAATTCGACCCGGCATGGCCGATCATCAGAGTGTTACAGGCGTTGTCGCTGGCCCAGCCCTTGCC
>DATEGM010000335.1:0-4762 GCA_035280085.1 Terriglobales bacterium | reverse complement strand
TGGTGCTCCACCGGATTCTGCGTCGCAACTACCAGGAAGGGCAGGGGCAGGAGATAGGCATGGCCATCTACCGTAACCTGGCCTTCGTTCATGGCTTCCAGCAGCGCGGACTGGGTTTTAGGGGTGGTGCGGTTAATTTCGTCCGCCAGCAGCACGTTGGTGAAGACGGGCCCGTGGCGGAACTCGAACTTCTGCTCCATGGCGGAATAAATGGAGATGCCGAGCACGTCGCTGGGCAGCATGTCGCTGGTGAACTGGATGCGCTGGAAGGTGCAGTCCAGGCCGCGGGCCAGGGCTTGGGCCAGCGTGGTTTTGCCTACGCCCGGCACGCCTTCAATCAGCAAATGGCCGCGGGCGAAGATGGACACCAGGGCGAGGCGCACAACCTCATCCTTGCCGCGGATGATGTTGCGCAAAGCGTTCTCAAGCTGCTCCGCGCGCGAGATGGTGGCCGCTGGTGTGGACATGGAAATTCGATTTTACTATGCAGGCAACGGATTGCTGAGGTTACTTCCGGGTAAAGAACAGGAGTCAGGAGTCGAGACCGCAGATGGCTCTGAAGTTAAGCCTGAGCTTTGGGCGCCAGCTTCAACTTCAGGTTGACCTTACTTTGAGCGCAGCCTAACATGCTCGCACTTCACACAAACACTGAGGAGACGCAACGAGTTGCGTCTCTAAAGGAATAGAGGCTGGATGGCAAGCTCTGTCTCCAAAAGAAGAACGCTGCTGAGCACAATCCGGCTTTTGGCGGCGGTGATCGTGCTCGCCGGGTTGGTGCTGGGGCAGACGGATGTGGGCACGAGCGTCGCGACTGAACCGAGGAATCCGCTGGCTGAAAATCCGCAGGCAGTTCAGGAAGGCCGCAGCCAGTTTCGTTTTAACTGCTCGATGTGCCACGGCGTGGACGCGCAAGGCACGCAGAAGGCGCCCAGCCTGACCACCGGGCAATGGGCGCACGGCGGCAGCGACGGTGAACTATTCCATACCATTCAGCATGGCGTTCCCGGAACGCTCATGCCGGCGCAGGAGAGCATTCTCAGCGAGACTGAAACCTGGCAGGTGATTTCTTATCTGCGCAGCCTGCAGAAACCGGCCTCGCTGGCCGGCGATGCCGCACGCGGCAAGGAAATCTTTATTGGCGATGGCACCTGTCTCTCCTGCCACATGGTGAACGGCCACGGCGGGCGCCTGGGGCCGGACCTCTCGCGGGTGGGCGCGGAGCGCTCTGCCGCTTACCTCGCCGAATCCATCCGCCAGCCCAGCGCGCATCTCGCCGAGGGCATCACCGAGCCGAACAAGGACCTGGCTCAGAAATATCAGACGGTAGAGGTAATTACCGCGCAAGGAAAGAGAATTGTGGGAGTGGCTCTAAATGAAGATAGTTTTTCACTGCAGATGATGGGTATGGACCAGCAGCTCCACTTGTTCGTGAAATCGGAAGTTCAAGAGGTAGTCCACAAACCAAAATCATTGATGCCGCCATATCCGGTGGAAATGCTCAGCGATAAGGACCTGCAAGACCTGGTTGCGTATCTGTCTGGCCTGCGAGGGCAGCAATGAAGCACAAATTTCTGATGCTCGTGGCGGTCGTCGCAATCGCGTTCACGGCAGAAGCGCAAATTACCTACGAGCGGCTGCTGAAGGCTCCAGCGGCAGAACCACAGAACTGGCTGACCTTCAGCAGCGGATACAACGGGCAGCGCTTCAGCCCGCTGCAGCAGATCAACACGGGCAATGTTCAGGACCTTGCTTTACAGTGGATTTTCCAGACCGGGGTTATGGGCAAATTTGAAGCCACGCCGCTGGTGGTGGACGGCGTGATGTACGTGACCGCCCAGGAGGACACAGCTTTTGCCCTGGATGCGCGCACCGGTCGGCCCATCTGGAAGTATGTGCGGGCGGTGCCGGAAGGCGTGCAGCCCTGCTGCGGCCATGTGAATCGCGGCTTCGCCATGCTGGGCGACAGGCTCTTCCTGGCTACGCTGGACGCGCACGTAGTGGCGCTGGACAGCCGCACCGGCAACGTGATCTGGGACACCGAAGCCTCCGACTATCGCCAGGGATACAGCTTCACCGTTGCGCCGCTGGCGGTGAAAGATAAGATCATCGTCGGAGTGTCGGGCGGCGAGTATGGCGTGCGCGGCTTCATTGACGCTTACGATGCCGCAACCGGCAAGCGCGCCTGGCGCTTCTATACCGTGCCCCAGCCGGGTGAGCCCGGCTTCGACACCTGGAAAGGCGATGGCTGGAAGCGCGGCGGCGCGCCCGCCTGGGTAACCGGCTCTTATGATCCGGAACTCAACCTGGTGTACTGGGCTACCGGCAATCCTTCGCCTTCCAACTACGGCGGCGACCGCGGCGGTGACAACCTCTACAGCAATTCGGTGCTGGCCCTGGACGCCGACTCTGGCAAGTTGAAGTGGTACTTTCAGTTCACGCCGCATGATTTGCACGATTGGGATGCTACCGAGGTGCCGGTTCTGCTGGATGCGAAGTTGGATGGCAAGCAGCGCAAGCTGCTGCTCCATGCCAATCGCAATGGATTCTTCTACGTGCTCGACCGCAGCGACGGGAAGTTCCTCTTGGCCAGACCCTTCGCCCGCCAAACCTGGGCAAAGGCAATCGGGCCGGATGGGCGGCCGGAGTTGCTGCCCGGCGGCGATCCCACACCAGACGGCGCCAAGGTTTGTCCGGGAGCGATCGGAGCAACAAATTTCATGTCACCGTCATATAGTCCCCAGACCGGCCTCTTTTATGTCAATGTTCGTGAGCAGTGCGATATTTTCACCACCGCCCCACAGGTCTTCCACTCCGGACGGGCGTTTCTGGGCAGCGCCTATAGCATGGACGCGGACGAGAAAGACTGGGGAGCGCTGCGCGCCATCGAACCCCCCACTGGAGAGATCAAGTGGGAATTCAAGCACCATTCCGCGCCTTGGGCGGGAACGCTGGCCACGGCGGGAGGGCTGGTGTTTGCCGGCGACATTGAAGGCAACCTGATCGCCCTCGACGCGCGTGGCGGCAAAGTATTGTGGCATTTTGAGACCGGCTCCGCGCTGTACGCCTCTCCCATGACGTATTCCGTCAATGGCCGGCAGTACGTAGCCATCGCTTCCGGGCAGGCGCTGATAAGTTTCGCGCTGCCGCAACCAGTGTTCGAGAAGAAAAAAAGCGGCCGATAGCCGCCGGAAGCAGTGCGCAGTTTCGCTCGTTCGTAATGCATTGTTCCGAATCCCGGTCCTCCGAGTGGTCGCGGTCAACAGTACCAATAAGCGGGAAGAAGAAAAACTGTTTGACGCGACGAGGCCCAGATCGGGAAGTTGTCAGTTCCGAATCGGGAAATCAGGCGCCTGGTCGGAGCCGTCCGCACCTGTAAGTCCGTGTGTTGCTTGGCCCTCGTCCTTGGTCAAGAACGTGCTTATACCAACCGTTGACTTATTCCTAGGCGGTGATCTCAATCATGGCAAAGTTGCGTTGTTCTGCAGTTCTACTGCTTGTGCTGTGCCCTGCGCTGCTGTGGGCGGTTCCTCCAACAGTAGCGTTCAATGGCGTCGCTTCAATCTTGGACACGGGAAGCGCGGCCCTCAATCATCCCAAAGGCGTCGTAGTTGACAATGCCGGAAATGTCTACATCGCCGATACCGCCCACAATCAGACCGTCAAGGTAACGCCCGCTGGTGATGCGTCTGCTTTGGCGATCACTGGCTTGAGCACGGGGCTGAGCGTGCCTGAGGGCTTGGCCTTCGATGCTTCTGGCAACCTCTACGTTGCCGATACAGGGAACAACCGCATCGTGCGAGTGACCTCGGCGGGGGCGGGTTCTGTGGTGGACTTGGGCGGGCTCACCGTCAGTTCCCCCCGAGGGGTGGCGATTGATGCTTCGGGCAATCTCTTCATTGCCGATACGGGCAATAACCGGATCGTGAAACTGCCGTCGGGCGGTTCGGCTGCGGCGCTGAGCATTACCGGCTTGGGGACCGGGCTGAGCGCTCCTGTGGGTTTAGGGGTGGATGTGGCGGGAAACCTCTACATTGCTGACTCAGGCAACAACCGCATTGTGAAGGTGACCACCGGGGGCGCAGGTTCTACGTTGAGCATTTCGGGGCTGGGAACTGCCCTAAGCGTTCCCACCGGCGTGGCCGTGGATTCCTTCGCGAGCATCTTCATCGCGGATTCGGGCAACAACCGGGTGGTGCAGGTCACATCCGCCGGGGCGGGGTCAGTGCCGAGCACGGGTAGCCTCACGCTCAGCTCACCCTTGGCCGTAGCGGTGGATGTTTCCGGAACAATCTATGTCGCCGATACGGCCAATAGCCGTGTTGCCTTGCTGATGACGTCGGCTGTGGGATTTGGCCAAGTCGAAGTCGGCGCTTCCTCCGGCACCGCTTTGACCTTGCCGTTCACTATCGGTGTGGGTACAACTCTGGGCAGCGTGCAGGCGCTGACGCTCGGCGCTCAGAGCCTCGACTTCACCCTCGGCGCGGGCACGACTTGCACGAACGGCACCACCAACACCACGTGCAACGTGGAAGTGCAATTCCTGCCACTGGCGCCGGGGCTGCGGCGAGGCGCGGTGGCCTTCTTCGACCAGAGTGCAGCACTTCTTGCGGTGGTGCCACTGTACGGCACCGGCGGCGCCCCCTTAGCCGCCCTGTCGCCGGGAACAGCCAGCATCATCAGCACCGGAGGAGTGTCCCTCAGCCAACCATTCCAGGCGGCGATTGACGGCGCGGGCAACATCTACGTAAGCAGCTACAACACC
>DATEGM010000334.1:0-6224 GCA_035280085.1 Terriglobales bacterium | reverse complement strand
CGCAGCAGAAATAGTCCAAAAGAAACTGTGTCAATGCACTGTATGTCCAGCTTGCGCCACTCGGCCTCGTCCTTATCAATCCAGGCGCGGAAGCGGAACTTGGGCAGGATTTTCGCCTCTTTCAGCTGCGGCTTGTAGTCCGGCCTGGGCTCGGCATCAATCACGTAGTTCTCCAGCCCGTCGAGCGTTTCCACGCCGAGAAAGCGAAAGTTGTAGGCGTCGGCCACTTCGCCCACGAATTTCCGCCCATCCTCGCGGTCTTTTTCTTCTTTCTGTAATCGCTTTTCACGATCGGCCGGCGATTCCTTCCTGCGCTTGTCAATCAGCTTCTGGATTTTTTCGTCTTCTTTCCTGGCATCCTTCTCGGAAAGCGGCTTGTCGTCTTTGGAGATCAGCTTCTGCACTTGTTCGCCGTAGATCTCCATTACATCGTAGGTTTTAATCTCCGTGGACTTCACCCGGCCTTTGCCGTCAACACGGTGGTCTTCTTCGCGCTCGACGTAGGTGTAGTTGCGCTGCTTCTTGTCGTTCTCCATGTCGTGGTCGGCGGTGGTGCGAAAGAGCTGGCGAATCTGATCTTCGGAGAGAGAGGCAGCCGGGTTGGTGGTCTGCCGAACAGCGGGCGCCTGGGCAAAGGCCAAGGCCGAAAGGAGAGCTGTGAAAAGCGCGCATTTGAACAGTATGTTCATAGTTACGGAATCGGAACCAGCGTCGGTTTCCACAAAATTATTGTGCGGCCTAGTCCTGAGTTGTTTCAGTGCAAAAGAAGGCCCACCGACGTTATTTTCGCAAGTATCTGAAACAAAACGGGATACATTAGGTTGTGGGCCAAGGCAGGAAGGGGAAATGTCCGGATGCGAACTCCCCTGTTCGAAAACGCACAACGTATTCCGCTTGCGCTCGCTCGCATTCGCTCGGGTCGCGCTCGCTGGGGATGATTTAGAACGACTTATTCCCCGGACTGAGTCCGGGCTTCCACATCAGTTTTTCCCACTCAAGCCAAAGGCGGGCTTGAGTGGGGCACCCGACGGGGCGTCCACGTCAGTTGTTCCCACTCAAGCCAAAGGCGGCTTGAGTGGGGCACCCGACGGGGCTTCCACGTCAGTTGTTCCCACTCAAGCCAAAGGCGGGCTCGAGTGGGGCACCCGTTTCCTACTCGTTTCCACTCAAGCCAAGAAGCGGGTTTGAACGGGCCCACCCAAGTTGGCGGCCAAACGTGCGGGTGTCTGTCGAGATCGAATCAGAGTCAGGAAACTTCCCCACATTTGCCCGCTCCCAATCTGAGATGGGGCAAACGATGGGTCTAAGCGGGCAAATATGGGGCACCCGTTATTTGCCGCCCAGGACCAGCTTGGCGATGGTCTGGAGCTGCATGTTGGAGGTGCCTTCGTAGATTTTACCGATCTTGGAATCGCGGAAGTACTTCTCCACCGGGTAATCCTTAGTGAAGCCGTAGCCACCGTAGATTTCGACTGCCAGCGAGGTGACGCGCTCGGCCACTTGGGAGCAGAACAGCTTGGTCATGGCGGCTTCTTTGACGAAGTTCATGCCCGCGTCCTTCATGCGGGCGGAGTTGTAGACCATCATGCGGGCGGCTTCGATCTCCGTTGCCATCTGGGCGAGCTGGAACTGAATGCCCTGAAAATCGGATATGGATTTGCCAAACTGCTTGCGCTCCTGAGCGTATTTGGCGGCGTATTCCCAGGCGCCGCGGGCGACGCCCGCCATCTGCGCGCCGATGCCGATGCGGCCTTCGTTCAGGGTCTCGATGGCGATCTTGTATCCCTTGCCCACCTCGCCCAGGACATTGTTTTTGGGCACGCCGCAGTCTTCCAGGATGAGCTCGCAGGTACTGGAGGCGCGAATGCCCAGCTTGTCTTCTTTTTTGCCGACGGAAAAACCGGGGAAGTCGCGCTCCACAATGAAGGCGGTGATGCCGCGGTAGCCGGCGGCTGGGTCCACGGTGGCGAAAAGCACAAACAGGCCGGCTTCTTTGCCGTTGGTGATCCAGAGCTTGCGGCCATTGAGGACGTAGTCGCTGCCGCGCAGCTCGGCCTTGGTCTGGAGGGCGAAGGCGTCCGAGCCCGAGCCGGCTTCGCTGAGCGCGTAGGCGCCAACCCACTCCGTGGCCATGCGGGGCAGGTAACGCTTCTTCTGCTCCTCGGCGCCCCAGCGGAGCAGAGCGTTGTTGACCAGCGTGTTTTGCACGTCCACGACCACGCCGGCCGAGGCGTCCACGCGCGACATTTCTTCGACAGCGAGCACGGCCTCAAAGAACGTGCCAGCGCCGCCGCCGTACTGCTCGGGGATCTCGATGCCCATCAGTCCCAGCTCGAAAAACTGATGGATGAGATGCTTGTCGAAGACACCCTTTTCGTCCATCTCGCGCACCAGGGGCCGGACCTTGTCCTCGGCGAACTGGCGGATGTTATCGCGGAAGAGGACTTCGTCTTCGGTCAAGGCGGTGAGCGGGGCGGGTGCGGCGGGGCGCTGCAGGGTGGTTTCAGGCATGAGAACACTTCCTTCGGAGCGAATGTACGAACCTAGGATTTTACCGAATTAGGCGGGAGTAGGGGGAATGTCAAACGCCAGCGCAGGCGAAAAGCAGGTCCTTCGCTGCGCTCAGGATGACAATCGTAAAGCAGGTCCTTCGCTACGCTCAGGATGACAATCGTTATATGGGCGGCCGCATATTGCCCGGATTGTCAGGACTTGCCGCGGTAAACGATTCGCAGCGAGTCGCTGGTGAGGATGCGGCGAATCTGGTTGCGGGCGTGCACCGACCAGGGGCCGGTGCTATCCAGTCGGACGTAGGCGCGCCAGTGTTTGAGCGCCTTGCGCGGCTGCTTGATTTTTTCGTAGGCCAGCGCCAGGTTGTAGTGGGCGTCGCCGTAGGTGGGGGCCAGCATAAGCGCCGTGCTGTAGGCTTTGATGGCCTCCGGCACCCGACCGGTCTCATCCAGCACATTGCCCAGGTCGAAATAGGCGAGGGCATAGCGGGGGTCAGCCTCAATGGCGGCGCGGTAGTGGTGCTCCGCCTGGGCGAAATCCTGGCGGTTATAGAAGATAGTGCCCACGTTGATGTGAGCGGCCGCGTGCTGGGGTTCGAGTTCCAACACCTTCTGGTAGACCTCAATGGCTTCCGTTTGGGTGGAGGGTTCCTCTTCGAGCGCGATACCACGAGCGAAAAGCTCAGCCACGCCCTCATCGGCGGCGATGGTGCGCAGCCTGGGATTTGCCGCCACTACCTTGTCGGCCGGGTCAAAATCCATGACGAACTGCCCGGCGATGGGCTCCAGCGCCTTGCCTTCATGGCGGAAGACCACCCGCGCGCCAGTGGAGTAGGCGCCGGCCTCCAGCAGCGGGTTTTCCATGCCCGCCACCTGCTTCTGCATGGCCTGCAGCGACTCACGGATCACCGCCGGGCGTACGCGGCGTGCGCACAGGTCGCGCACCTTCTTGACCTGCAGAAGGTCGAAAAAGGAATAGGTCTCGGCCGGGGTGAGGAGGCCAGCCTTCTCCCATGCCGTCAGCTGTCGCGCCGTTAAGCGCAGGATACGCAGCAGGTCAGTTCGACTGTATCGGTGCACGGCTTTTGTGTTTCTTCCTGCGCGTATTATGTTGAGAGGGTGACGTATTTGGCAATAGGTAACTGAGCTTAATTGTGGAAAATCAGCACCTTGGGAGCCAAGAGTGGAACTAGTTTTGCACTCACGGCAGAGGAAATGTGGAATTCAAGGGCAAGGTTCGGATGGCTGAGATGGCAGGCGGCTTGTAGGGTTAATTTGATTATCTGTTGGGGAGGGAAATGATGCCGTCTGTATTGCCCATGCATGCCCAACCTAAGGCTCCGACGCCGGCGGATTTGAGTTCCAGCATCTCCAGGCGTGTTCAGCAGCTTGACTGGGAGGCGCTGGAGTTCGCGCTCACGGAAAATGGCTATGCCCAGACCGGGCCCTTGCTCACGGCGGAGGAATGCCGGGAGTTGATAAGCCTCTACGCTGACGACGCGCGCTTTCGCAGCCACATTGAGATGGCGCGTTTTCGTTTCGGGCTCGGCGACTACAAATATTTTGCCGACCCGCTGCCCGCGGTGATTCAGGAGCTGCGCGAGAGCTTTTATCCACCGCTGGCGCAGATCGCCAACCGCTGGAGGGAAAACCTTGATAGCCGCGAGCGTTTTCCGGGGCAACTGGAGGAATTCCTGAAAATTTGCCACCGCCACGGGCAGCGCCGGCCAACGCCCCTGCTTTTGCGTTACAGGGCGGGCGGCTATAACTGCCTGCACGAGGATATTTACGGAGAAGTGGCCTTCCCTCTGCAGGTGGCCTGCTTCCTCAGCCAGCCGGGACGGGATTACACCGGCGGCGAGTTCCTGCTGATGGAGCAAAGGCCGCGCGCCCAGTCAAGAGGCGAAGTGATTACACCGCAGCAGGGCGAGGCGGTTATCTTCACTACGCGCCACCGGCCGGTGCGAGGCAGCCGCGGATACTACCGGGTGAACATTCGCCATGGCGTGAGCACGGTCAAATCAGGCGAGCGCTACACGCTGGGCATCATCTTCCACGACGCCAAGTAAAAGTATCTTAGCGCGGCGGTCTCAGGCGGGCCTGTCGCAGCCTACGTCGAAAATAGCCAAGCATTTATGACCATGGTATAATGACTATAGTCAAGGAGCTTGCCGTGAAAACTATTCCTGCGGGCGCATTCAAGGCACAGTGCTTAGCGATCATGGACGATGTTCAGACGAGGAGAGAGGGGGTGTTGATTACGAAACATGGTAAGCCGGTAGCCAAGCTGGTGCCCGCCGACGAAGAGACTGACGGGATCTACAATTTTCTGCGCGGCAAAGGCAAGATTACGGGCGATATTATCGCGCCGGCGATAGAAGACTGGGGACGGCTGCGGTGATTCTCGTCGATACGCACGTGGTGGTGTGGCTGGCTCTGGACGCGACCCAGCTTTCACCCAAAGCGCGGGCTGCGATCGGGCAGGCGCGCAAAAGTGAAGATGGCCTCGCGGTGTCCGATATCACGCTTCTGGAGCTTACCCGCCTGGTGAGCAAAGAGCGCATTCGCCTTGACATCAGTCTGGAATCGTTTCTGCAGGAAGTTGAGTCACGGTTCACGGTGCTGCCCATCACGGCCCGCGCCTGCCTTATGGCCCTGAAACTTCCCCCGGCTTATCCCAATGATCCCGCCGACCGCATTATCGGAGGTACGGCTTTGGCTGAGGACTTGCCTTTGATTACTGCCGACCGGGCGATCCGACAGGCCAAGGCGGCCCTGAAGACAGTCTGGTGAAATCGCTGCTTCGCAACAGTAGCGCGCTAACGGCCGCTCCTCTCCGTGTCTGCGGCCGCGGTTGTCGAGGTAAACTCCTCCCCCATCCAATGCTGGAATGCGGTCATGTTCTGCGGGCGGCCCAGAAAGTTGCGCACCAGGGTGTTGGCTGAAACCGACCCACCCGGCTCCAGCACTTCGCGGCGGTAGCGCATGGGAACATCGCCGGCCAGCAGGTTGGCGGGATCAAACTGGGCAAAAAAGTCTTCAGCTATCACTTTGTCCCAGAGGTAGGTGTAGTAGGCGGAGGAGTATCCCCCAAGGTGGCCAAACGAGGCGTACATGTGGATGCCTGGAAAGGGAACGAAGTGGGTGTAGTCGCGGGTGGCCTGCGGACAGACCGCCTCAATGTCAACATTCTCCGGCTTGGTTCGATACAGCTCATAGGAAATGGCGGTATAGGCATTCTGCTGCTGCACCCACATGGCGCGGCCGAAGGCGGAAGCGCGGTTCATGCGTGCCACCAGTTCGGCGGGAATGGGTTGGCCGGTCTGGTAGTGGCGGGCAAATGAGGCCAGCACCTGGGGGCTGCGCATCCATTCTTCCAGCATCTGCGAGGGCGCTTCGCCAAAGTCAGCTTCCATGCTGATGCCGCTGATTCCCGCCCATGGCTGTTGGCCGCCAAGAATCCAGTGCATGAGATGGCCAAATTCGTGGAAGAACGTGACCACGTCGCCGTACTCCATCAGGCCGGGGTCGGTGGCGGTGGGCGCGGCAAAGTTGCACACCAGGATGGCCTCCGGCAGTTGCTTGCCCTTTATGCCGTCGAGCACCGGCGCCATCTCCGCGTGGCTGTACTTGCCGGCCCGGGGGTGCAGGTCGAGATAAAAACGGCCAATCATTTTGCTGCCGTCGAGCACGTCCCAGGTCTCGACCGCGGGA
>DATEGM010000333.1:0-4679 GCA_035280085.1 Terriglobales bacterium | reverse complement strand
TGGCGCTTCTTTTCTTCTTGTTACAATTCCAAGCACAGCAAAGCTCTCATGGCAAAGATCTTCCCTTTTCGCGCCTTGCGCTACGACCCGGGCCGTGTCCCTCTGCGGCAGGTTGTGACCCAGCCTTACGACAAAATTACGCCGGCCATGCAGGCGGGCTATTACCAGGCCAGCCCCTACAACCTGGTGCGCATTATCCTCGGCAAGCGCGACCCCAGCGACAGCGATGGCAACAACGTTTACACGCGCGCGGCCCATGATTTCTCTGAGTGGCGCCGCCAGGGCATTTTGCGCCAGGATGGGCAGCCCTCACTTTACGCCTACTCCCAGGAGTTTACGGCTCCGGGGGAAGCAGGGGGCCGCCGCTACGAGCGCCGCGGCTTTATCGCCCTGGGCCAGATTGAGGATTACTCGGCCGGCGTGGTCTTCCGCCATGAGCAGACGCTCTCCAAACCTAAAGCCGACCGCCTGGAGTTGCTGCGCGCTACCCGCGCTCACTTTGGTCAGATTTTCATGCTCTATAACGACCCCTCGGGCAAGCTGGAAGTTACACTCTTTCCCCCGCGTGAGCCGGAAATCACCATTGCCGACGAATACGGCGTGGTACACAAGCTGTGGCAGGTTTCCGACCCAAAAGTAATCGAGAATGTCAGCCGCGCGATGGCGGAGCAGAAACTGATCATAGCTGACGGCCACCACCGCTACGAAACAGCTCTTAACTACCGCAACGAGCGCCGCGCTGCCGCCAGAAACGATCCTGCGGCACCCTACGAGCGGGTGATGATGACGCTGATAAACGCGCATTCCCCGGGCATGCTGATTCTGCCCACCCATCGCCTGGTGTTTGGACTACCGAACTTTGAGCCCGGTCCCATGGTGGCGGCTTCCCGCTTTTTCTATGGCGTGCGCGACGTAAGCCGCGACTTCGATCCTGGCCATCCACTTGCCCTGCTTCCCCGCACCACGCCAGGTGAAACCGCCATGCTGGCGATAACCGCGAGACAAGCCTTCCTTCTCCAGGCCAACCCCGGAACCAGGCACTCCGCGCTGGACGCAGTCTCGCCGCGCCAGGCGGAACTGGATGTAGTGCGGCTGCACAAAGTGGTGCTGGAAAGCGTGCTCAACATCAGCGAGGAGGCCATTCGTGAACAGCGCAACGTGGAGTACCAGCGCGATGCCGCCGAGGCAGTGCAGCGCGTGCGCAGCGGCGGCGCCAACGTCGCCTTTCTGCTGAATCCGGTGCCCATTGAGCAGATGACCACCATCGCCCTCGCGGGCGATGTAATGCCGCAAAAATCCACCGACTTCTATCCCAAGCTGCTGAGCGGGCTTGCCATTTATGCGCTGGATTGATGGTCTTTGGGGCGTCAAGCCGGCTCGATTTGTCTTGCCGGCACAGCGCATGGTGCCGCCCGTGGCGCTGCTTGTGCTGGTGGTGTTGCCGTTGCAGCCTCAATCCTCCTCCAGCCTGCAGCGCCTTTCCGTATACGCGCCCCGAGGCAGCTTTACAGTGCCTCTGCAACAGAACGCCGGGCGGGATTATCTCGGCATCCTCGATCTGCTTGATCCCCTTGGCCAGTTGAGCGCGCGCCAGGACGGGCGCAAGTGGAAGATGCGCTTCAACGGGACAGAAGTCGAATTTCAGGACGGCAAGAGCACGGTCAAGGTTGGCAACCAACGCGTGGATCTGCCGTCGCCGTTTTATTTCCAGGACGGACGCGGCATGGTCCCGCTGGCCGGCATTGTGCCCCTCCTCTCTCCACTGCTGCGCCAGCCTCTGGAGCTGCACGAAAGCTCCCGCCGTCTGTTCGTAGGCGAGGTGGCGGTTCGCTTCACGGCGCAATCGGTGCATACGCCCGCTGATTCCGTGGTGCTGAGCTTTTCCGCTCCCGTCAATCCTTCCATAGCCACCGAGCCCGGCCAGTTGCGCATGACCTTCGCCCGCGAACCCCTGGTGCATCCCAGCCCCAGCACCATGAGCTTCGAGAACAAATCCATCCCTTCCCTGACCTATCGCGAGGCCGATGGCGTGGCCGAGTTGACGCTGAGCAGCAGCGTGCCGCTGTTGGCACGCTTCAGTCCCGACCGCAAAACCATCACCGTGGGCCCAGTGGTGGAGATTGTGGCTCAGGCTAAGCCGCAGCCCGCAACGCCAGCGCCCACGCCTGCTCCTGCGCCTGCTCCGTCTTCTGCTGCGCCCACTCAGCCGCCCTCAGTTCCTCCCGGCCAGCAGCCCGCGCCCGCAACCGCCGCTCCCATTCCCTCCGCTCCCCCTCCCGTGGTGGTCGTAGACGCCAGCCATGGCGGTACTGAGACGGGCGCAGCCCTGAGCGATACGCTGGCGGAAAAAGATGTGACCCTGGGAATCGCGCTGCGCCTGCACAATGACCTCGAGAACCGCGGGTTGCGCACCATGCTGCTGCGCAACTCCGATACATTCTTAAGCCTGGACCAGCGCGCCGTTCTGGCCAACGCCTCGCGAGCGCGCTTCTATATCAGCCTTCACGCCGGCAGCCTGGGAACAGGCGTCCGCCTCTATACCGCACTGCTGCCGCCCATTACGCCCGCCAGCGGGCCGTTTCTTCCCTGGGATACGGCGCAAGCTACGTTTCTTTCCTCCAGCCAGATTCTGTCAGGAGACATCGCCGCCGAATTCGCGAAAGCGAGTGTAGCCACGCGGCAGATGTACGCGCCCCTGCCCCCTTTGAACCATATTGCCGGCGTGGCCGTGGCGGTGGAGGTGGCCCCGCTGGGGACTGACCTAAGCCAGCTCAATTCCCCCGCCTACCAGGAACAGGTGGCGGCCGCTATCGCCGCCGGAGTAGCCCGGGCTCAGCAAGGGGCGACGCCATGATCCCGCGCCACCTGAAAATTACCTTCGCGCTGCTGCTGGCCGCTGCCCTGCTTACCGGAGCTTACGTATGGCTCCTGACGCACCATGCGCGCCAAGCGCCGCCGAGCGCCGAATTGCAGCAACCGGTGGCGCCGCCCAGTGCGGGCGCCCCGCTGACGGTGGCCTTGTACGTGGCAGATGACCAGCAGGGCGCCCTGCGCCGTGAGGACGCCAGCCTCACCTTGCCTTCCGACCCCACTTTGCGCGCCCAGGCGGTGCTGCGGGCGCTGATCGCCCGTTGCACCCAAAAAGATACCCCCCATCCTCTTCCCGCCGGCGCCGACGTTAACGACGTTTATTTCGTGAATGGCACAGCCGTGGTGAACCTGAATGAGGCTTTCGCCAGCGGCCATCGCTCCGGAATCATGGTGGAGGAGCTAACCGTCCTTTCCCTGGTGCAGACGCTGGCCGCCAATCTACCCGGCGTCTCGCAAGTAAAGATCCTGGTAAATGGCCAGGAACGCGAAACCCTGGCTGGCCACGCGGACCTGGCCGACCTCTACGACGTTGCGGCGGTGGGCCGAGTAGTGGGACAGATGGGGGGAGTCAGCAGTCAGTAATCAGGAGTCAGGAGTCAGTACTCAGAACGCAAGCTGACACCGAACTGCGGTGGTGCGGCGCATGGCCGGTGCTACGCAACTTTCTAATCTGTCATTCTGAGGAGGCGCGAGGGAGCTTGCGAACCGAGCACGACGAAGAACCTATGCATTGCTGCTTACCAAAGTAGTGCCCTACGACCGAAAAGCAGGTCCATTCGCTGCGCTCCCGCGCTAAAGCTTGGTCGCGCAGCTCAGGATGACAACAATATATAGGGAATCATCAGGATGACAACAATATATAGGGAATCAATAGTCAGGAGTCAGGAGTCAGGAGTCAGGAGTCAGCTAAAGCTACCTGCTAGCTACCGTGAGTGCAGCGAGAAGTTCATCTCAGAACTCAAGTTCATATGTTGGCCAGCTGCGGCAGATTTCTAGAAGCTTTTACCGACTCCTCACTCCCGACTCCTGACTACTTGTTTAAGATTCTGTTGTGTTCTAATCGAACTCACGATGATCTACCGCAGCGACAACCGCGCCCCCGACCAAATGCGCCCGGCCAACATTGTCCCCGATTTCATCTCCACCGCCGAAGGCTCGGCGCTCATCGAGGTGGGCAACACGCGGGTGATCTGCACCGCTTCGGTGGAGGAAGCGGTGCCGCAATTCCTCCGCAACACGGGCAAAGGCTGGATCAGCAGCGAGTACGGCATGCTGCCACGGGCCACGCTCACGCGCACGCCGCGGGAAGTCACCCGCGGGCGCCCGGCGGCGCGCTCGCAGGAGATTCAGCGGCTCATCGGCCGCTCTCTCCGCGCGGTTACCGATTTGGTTCGTCTGGGCGAGCGCACTATCTGGATTGATTGCGACGTCATCCAGGCCGATGGCGGCACCCGCACCGCCTCCATCACCGGCGCTTTCGTTGCCCTGGGGCTGGCGCTGCAGAAACTGGTGGAAGCGGGCACGCTCACCGCCGCTCCCATCCGCGACTTTGTGGCCGCCACCAGCGTGGGTATTGTGGATGGCACCATCATGCTCGACCTGGCCTATGAGGAAGATTCGCGCGCTGAGGTGGACATGAACTTCGTGCTCACCGGCGCCAAGAGGATCGTGGAGATCCAGGCCACCGCCGAGCAGCGTCCCTTCGACGACGAGCAGCTGCGGGAGATGATGCAACTGGCCCGCCGCGGCGTGGAGTCGCTCATCGCCAAGCAGCGCGCCATCCTCAGCGGCCTGCCCCTGCGGCAATA
>DATEGM010000332.1:0-2849 GCA_035280085.1 Terriglobales bacterium | reverse complement strand
GATAATCCCGCCCTGGGCGGCCAGATCTGGCGCGGCGAACACCCCTTCCCCAGCAGCAAAGAGGCCGCATTCTGGTACCGGCGCGTCAAAGATCTGCGCGTCGAGCATCTCCCTGGCGCGCGCGTCTTTGCCCAGGCTGATGCCCACACTTTGATTGCTGAAACCGACAGCGGCGTCTGCGAGATTGCCTTCCACAATCTGATCCTCGCCACCGGCGCCCGCGAACGTTTTCTCCCCTTTCCCGGCTGGACGCTGCCCAACGTGATGGGCGCGGGCGGGCTGCAGGCCCTGGCCAAGTCGGGATGGAATGTTCGCGGCCGCAAAGTGGTGGTGGCCGGCACCGGACCGCTCTTGCTTGCCGTGGCCGCCCAT
Source organism: Terriglobales bacterium (assembly GCA_035280085.1). Classification (GTDB taxonomy): domain Bacteria; phylum Acidobacteriota; class Terriglobia; order Terriglobales; family Acidobacteriaceae; genus JAICWP01. The sequence goes on along the minus strand of DATEGM010000332.1, from coordinate 2,477 downwards.
CTGAAGCAATACGGCGCCGATCTCCGCCTCATTGCCGAGCAGGCTTCCCGGCGCCAACTGCTGTCATTTACGCTCGGCTTGTGGCGGCAACCGTCCAAGTTAAAGGATGCTTTGTCTCTGCGCCGTCAGTTGCTTGGCATCCCTTACCAGACGAGTTGCTGGCCCGTTGCCGCCGAAGGCAAGCATAAGCTGGAAAGCGTGACCCTGCGCCGCGGCTCTAAAACCTGGAGCCTACCCTGCGACTACCTGGCCTGCGGCTTCCACCTCGTGCCCAATACCGAGCTTGCCGCCCTGCTGGGCTGCGCCATCGAAGACGGCAAAGTTCGCGTGGATGACTTTCAGCAGACCAATGTGCCGAATGTCTACTGCGCCGGCGAGCCTACGGGCATCGGCGGACTCGAACTCTCCGTGGTCGAAGGCCAGATTGCCGGCTGCGCCGCGGCCGGGCGCCTCGACTCCGCCCGCCGCCTGTTTGCGAATCGCAACAAGATGCGCCGCTTCGCCGCCGGCCTGGAGCGCACTTTTGCCCTGCGCCCGGAATTAAAAGAGCTGCCGCGGCCAGAAACCCTGGTCTGCCGCTGCGAGGATGTCTCCCTCTCCCGCCTGCGCGAGCATTCTTCCTGGCGTGCCGCCAAGCTGCTTACGCGCTGCGGCATGGGGCCGTGCCAGGGGCGCGTATGCGGGCCCGCTCTGGAATTTTTGCTGGAGTGGAAACCGGAATCTGTCCGCCCGCCCATTTTTCCCGTGCGCGTCGAGAGCCTGGTTGCGGCTGCCGTCCGTACTGATTCTGAAACGACGCACAACACTGCATTGAGGAGCTGACCATGAAATGGAAGGGCGTCATGCCCGCGATTACTACCTGTTTCGACAACCATCTTAAGGTGGATTTCGCTTTTATTCAGGAGCACTGCTCCTGGCTGGTGGATAACGGCTGCACCGGAATCGTTCCTCTGGGCTCCCTCGGCGAAGGCGCTACGCTTGCCTTTGACGAAAAACTCGCCATCGTGAAAGCCTGCATCAAGGCGGTGGGCAAACGCGTGCCCGTCGTGGCCGCTATTTCCTCGCTCAGCACCCGCGAGGCCGTGGATCTGGTCAAGGCCCTTACCGATCTCGGCTGCCATGGACTTATGGTGCTGCCTCCTTATGTTTACCAGGGCGACTGGCGCGAAATTAAGACGCACATCACCGCTGTCCTCAAGGCTTCCAGCCTGCCTTGCATGCTCTATAACAATCCCGTCGCTTACGGCACTGATCTTCTTCCGGAACACATTCAGGAACTTGCCCGCGAGCACGACAACCTGGCTGCGGTGAAGGAATCGAGCACCGACGTGCGTCGCGTCACCGCCATTCGCGAACTTCTGGACGATCGCCTCGCCCTTTTTGTCGGCGTGGACGATGAAATTGTGGAGGGTATCGCCATGGGTGCCGTGGGCTGGGTCGCCGGCCTGGCCAATGCCTTGCCGCGCGAGTCGGTCGCGCTCTTCGATCTGGCCGCCACTGGCGACAACGACAAAGCCTTCGAACTCTACCGCTGGTTTCTGCCGCTATTGCGCATGGATACCGTGCCCAAATTCGTGCAACTCATCAAGCTGGTTCAGCAGGAAGCCGGAATGGGCAGTGCTCGTGTCCGCCCGCCGCGCCTGGAACTGGCGGGAGAGGAATTGCAAAATACGCTGGAAGTTATTCGTCGCGCGCTGGCCAACCGTCCGGCCTATTGCCGCACTCCCACCAGGCAAGTGAGTTATGCCCGATAGAAGCGCAACACTGACCGCCGCGGAATTGCAGGGACTCTCGCTTCTCGGCTCCCGTGTTGTTTCTGGGCGGGGCCCGGCGTTTCGCGCCATTAATCCTGCCGATGGCAGCCGGTTGGAGCCTGCGTACCATTCTGCCAGGCCAGAAGAGCTGAGTGAGGCGGCGCGCCTCGCGGAAGAGGCTTTTCCCGTCTACAGCCGCCTCTCCGGAAAGGCGAAGGCCGCGTTTTTGCGCAGCATCGCCGCTCATATAGAAGAAATCGCCGAAGCGCTGGTCGCCCGCGCCATGCAGGAAACGGGTTTGCCCGCCGCCCGACTCCAGGGCGAAACTGCGCGCACCTGCAATCAGCTGCGTCTGTTCGCTGACCTGGTCGAGGAAGGCTCCTGGGTGGGCGCCCGCATTGATCCTGCCCTGCCTGAGCGCAAGCCTCTGCCCCGGCCCGACATTCGCTCCATGCTGCGCCCCCTGGGCCCAGTCGCGGTTTTCGCCGCCAGCAACTTTCCCATCGCTTTTTCCGTGGCCGGCGGCGACACCGCTTCTGCCCTGGCCGCCGGCAATCCCGTCATCGCCAAGGCTCATGCCGCGCACCCCGGAACATCGGAGCTGGTGGGACGCGCTGTGCGCGAAGCCGTGCGCGAGGCCTCGCTTCCAGATGGTGTCTTCTCGCTGCTCTTTGACGCTGGTTTCGAAATCGGAACCGCGCTCGTAAAGCATCCCGCGATTAA
>DATEGM010000331.1:0-5371 GCA_035280085.1 Terriglobales bacterium | reverse complement strand
TTCCTGAAACGGGAAGTAACCGCCGAAGGACCACTTAAGTGTGGCCTCGAGCTTGCCGATTTTTGATATTCTCTAGCGTTCTTTCAGGGTCATGCCGGAGCAGCGCAATCAAAGACATCACCGCGAACGGCTGGGAGAAGCTCTGCGCGAGGAGATCGAAACTATCCTCGAAGGCGAACTGGGCGATCCACGCATCGGCCTGGCCAATGTTACCGAGGTGCAGCTAGCCACCGATGGCAAGTCGGCCCACGTGCTGGTGGTGGTGCAGGGCGGGGAACAGGAGGCGGAACAGACGTTAAAAGGGCTGGAGGCCGCGCGCGGGTTTATCCGGCATGAACTGGCCGAGCGCCTGCAATTGCGTCGCGCGCCCGAGCTGTTTTTTGCGTTGGACAAGTCCCAGCAATATGAGGCTAGAATTGATCAACTTCTCAAGCGCATCAAGCAACCCAAGAAATAATCCAGCGCCGGCAGCCCAGCGCCAATGGCTAGCGGCAGTGTAAGTCATGTTGAAGGAAGTGCTAAACGAGATCGGAAGGCGGGATCGGTTCCTGCTAACTTCGCACGCGCGCCCCGACGGCGATGCCGTGGGCTCGGTGCTGGCCTGCTGGCAAATCCTGCGCCAACTGGGCAAAGAGGCGCAGGTCGTAATGGCCGACCCGGTGCCGGTGATCTACCGCCCCTTGCCTTTTGCCGATTCCATCGTGCAGGCGTGCGAGATTCATAACAGCTTTGACGCCGCCATCATCCTGGAGTGCGACAGCGTGCAGCGCACGCGCCTGCAGGGCTTGGACGGCCGCTTTTTGATCAATATTGACCACCACAGCTCGGCCCGGCCTTTCGCTCACGTGAACTGGATTGACCCTCACGCCTGCGCCACCGCCGAAATGGTTTACCGGCTGGCGCGGCAGGCGGGCGTTCCGATTTCGCCCGAGATCGCGACCTGCCTGTACACCGCGGTGCTGACGGACACCGGCTCGTTCAGTTTTATCGGCACCAACGAGCACACTTTCGCGTTGGCCCGCGAGCTGGTGCTGTGCGGCGCCGATCCCGCGCGCATTGCGCAGGGCGTGTACTTTTCTCATCCCACCTCCAAGATGCGTTTGCTGGGAGCGGCGCTCTCAAACCTGCACCGCGAAGGCAAGGTCACCTGGATGTGGGCGACGCGGGAGCACATGGCACGCTGCGAGGCCAACGACGAGGATTGCGAAGGCCTGGTGAACTACGCGCTGGCGATCGAAGGAGTTGAGGTCTCCATCTTCTTCCGCGAGCTTTCCGACCACCGCTACCGCGTGAGCCTGCGCAGCAAGGGCGATGTGAACGTAGCCAGGGTAGCGGAACATTTTGGCGGCGGCGGCCATGACTGCGCCAGCGGTTGCTCCATTGACGGCCCGCTCTCCGCGGCCGTGGCCCGCATCATGGAACAACTGCGCTTGAATCCCACCGTGCAGTAAACTTCTGGTGGAGCAGAGCCGCGTCGCAGCCGCTGTGCAAAAGCCCAGCATTTATGCGACTCTGAACGCGCGGCTTAAGCCGCGCCCTTTCAAAACCGAAATAGGTTCTAACAGCTGAGAACTGACAACTGACCACTCCTTCTGAGAACCGGGAACTGCAGACCGCTGCGGTGGAATGGTTCACCCTGGCCGGCTTCTGCGCCTTTCTCTTCTACTTTGGCCTGGGCGCCTTCGGCCTGGTCGGGGCCGACGAGCCCCGCTATGCGCAGGTAGCGCGGGAGATGCTCGAACGCCACAACTGGGTCACGCCGTTTCTGTACGGCCATCCCTGGCTGGAAAAGCCAGTCCTTTACTACTGGCAGGCGATGGTGTGCTACAAAATTTTCGGCGTGAGCGATTGGGTGGCGCGCCTGCCCTCCGCCATGGATGCCACCGCCATGGTGGTGGCGATCTATCTTTTCTTTCGCCAGTTTCGCCGCGGCTTTCAGTTGGATGCGGCACTGATTACGGCGACGAGCGCCGGCGTGATTGGGCTTGCGCGCAGCGCCTCCACCGACATGCCTTTGGCGGCGACTTTCACCATCGCGCTGGTTGCGTGGCTGGCCTGGTATGAAGGCGGAAGGCGGCGCTGGCTGCTGGTGTTCTATTTCTTTCTGGCACTGGCCACGCTGGCCAAGGGGCCGGTGGCAGTGGTCCTCGCGGGCGTCATCCTTGTGCTGTTCGCTTTGGCCTGGAGAAACCTGCGCCTGGTGGGGCAAACCGTGTGGTGGCCCGGCGTCTTGGTCTTCTTCGCTGCCGCGCTGCCCTGGTACATCGCCGTGCAGCGGGAAAACCCCGGCTTCTTTCATAGCTTCATCATCGAGCAGAACTTTGCCCGCTTCAGCACGAACCTGTATCACCACGTGCAGCCGTGGTGGTACTTCGTGCCCGTCCTGCTGCTGGCCATCGTGCCCTGGACTTTTCTGGTGGCCGCCGGGTTTGCCGGGGCAGTGCGGCGCTGGAAGCGTGAGCCCGATGAAGAAGACCGCACCATTCCCGCCGACAGCTTTTTGCTGACGTGGATCACGGTGGTGCTGGTGTTTTTCTCAGCATCGCAATCCAAGCTGCCCGCCTACATTCTGCCGGCGGCGCCGGCCTGCGCCATGCTGCTGGCCGATTATCTGCAGCGGGTGATCGTGGCCGGCAAGCGCCCGCACACCGCCTGGCTGGTGCCGCACGCCGCCATGGCCGGAGGCGTGATGGGGCCGGCGCTGCTGGTGGCCTACATCGCTCTCGGACAGAAAGCGACGGGGCAGGCGCTGATTATCCCCATCGTGGTTTCTGCGGCGATGTTTTTCGCAATCCTCATTACCCTGGCGCGGCGAGGAGTGCGCGTGTTGCGCTTCATCACGCTAATACCGGTGATCCTGGCTGTGGCTCTCATCCTGCGCCTGGGAAGTTCTTCTCTGGACCGCACGCAATCGGCGCGTCCTGTGGCGCAAGAACTGGCGGGCATGGAGACCGCGAAGCTCCCGGTTGCGATCTTCCATGCGACGCGGGAAACGGAATATGGCTTGGCGTTCTATCGCAACCAGGTGGTTTCGAATTACAACCGGGGCGAGATTCCCGCGGGACAGCACCTGCTGGTGGCGCGGGAAGGTTCAGAGGACCAGTTGAAAACTTTGCTGCCGGACCGTCGCGTTTCCCACTTAGGAGGGCTTCCTACCGAGCACCTAGAGTATTTCTGGGTGAGCGCGCCGGGCATGGGTATGCCGGGCATGAAACATCAGTAGTCAGGGGTCAGGAGTCGGGAGTCAGCACTGGGTAGCTGGTAGCTAGTAGCTGGTAGCTAGTAGTGCTCGGACACGAACCAGCGACTACCTTCCTGCGCACATGCCTCAGTCGAGGTTTAGTACCTTCTCTTTTGGCGGCGGGTTCAGCTCTTCTCGCAGCACCTGGCGCACAACCTGCCGTAGGCCGTGCAGAACGCTTCCAGTGGTCAGGAGGACCGCACCTAAAACCACCTCCAACATGCCACCGGAGAACAGCAGGTTGCGATGCAGGACAAGCAAACCCAGAATTAGAAGCATCAATCCGCACAGGATTTGCACCCCAGGCTTTGGATTGCGACCTGCTTTGAGTGCCATATTTTCACCTCAGAACTTTCGGCTGCACTGTGAGTACACCGTAAGAAAGAATGGACCGGCACTAGGGTTCAAAGTTGCAGGACTTATTTACGTTGCGCTGAGGTCAGGGTTTCGCAAGCCATGCGCAATACCAGGCGAGGGCCGCGGGTCCGAACGTGCAGCAGGTGGGGAACAGGGCTATTGACCATCTAAATGGTTTCGAGTACAAGAACTAATACCCTGGGGCACGCCTGCCGTTTCGCAAGTCCCCCTACGGAGATACCAATGCGCACCTTCGTCCGCTTTGCGGGCTATGCCTTTATTGTTGTTCTGCTGCTTCTGGCCGTGGCGATCACGTTTACGGTGGGGTGGCGCCCGATTATCGGGCCCCGCAAACGCGCTGTTACCGATCGCCGTTTCCAAGCCACCCCTGAGCGCCTGAAGCGCGGCGAATACCTGGTGGAACACGTCTCCCTGTGCTACGGCTGTCACACTACTTTTGACGCTAAAGGCAAAGACATGCCGGAATTGCTGGCGGCCAAGGGATCGGGGCGGGTGATGGCTGATCAGGGGGATTTCCGCGTGGTGGCTCCCAACATCACTCCCGACCCGGAGACGGGCATCGGCAAGTGGACGGATGACGAACTGGCGCGCGCCATCCGCGAGGGCATCGCCCGTGATGGCCGCCCGCTCTTCCCCATAATGCCCTACCACAGTTTCAGCCACATGGCCGATGAGGATCTGGCATCCATCATCGTTTATCTGCGCTCGCAGCCGCCGGCGCGCAACAATCCCGGCACCACTCACATCCCGTTCCCTGTCTCCCGCCTCATCAACAGCGCACCGCAGCCGGTAGGGACGGTGGCTGCCCCCGATCCCAGCAATGCCGTTGCCTACGGCAAATACCTGGTGACCGCGGTGGGTGTATGCGGCGACTGTCACACCCCGCGCGACCAGCATGGCCAGAACATTGCCGGCATGTACATGGCGGGCGGCAACATTTTTGATGAAAGCGGAAAAGCCGTGGCCAGCGCCAACATTACCCCCGACCCTTCCGGCATTTCTTACTACGATGAGACCATGTTCGTGCGGGTGATGCGAACGGGTTCGGTGAAGGGCCGCAAGCTGAACGTCATGATGCCGACCTGGGCCTTTGATGGCATGACGGACCAGGACCTGAAGGACATTTACGCTTACCTGCGCACAATTCCGCCGGCTCGCCATCGCATTGACAACACCGAAAAGCCCTCGCTCTGCAAGATTGACGGCCAGATGCACGGCATGGGGGCAATGAACTAGACGGTGGTGGTCAGGAAGTGTTCAGGAAAACGCGGCGAAACCGCGCAATCTATTGTCATCCTGAGCGCAGCGAAGAGCCTGCCCTGAGCTTGTCGAAGGGACCTGCTTTTGCGCGCCGGCTAGGCCGCGAAATCCACTTTGGCAGGATGAGGAATGATGCCGGCGTGGTGTCCCATGTCGAGCAGGCGCCGCACCGCTTCGCGCCCATCTTCACCGTAGTCCAGCGTGCGCTCGTTCACGTACATGCCGACAAACTTGTCGGTGAGTTGCGAATCCAGGTCGCGTCCGAACTGTTTGGCATATTCCAGTGCTTCCTCGCGGTGGTCGAGCGCGTACTGAATGCTGCCGCGCAGCGCCTTGGCGACACCGGCAATAGTTTCCGCGCCCAGGCTGCGGCGGATGGCATTGCCGCCCAGCGGCAGGGGAAGCCCCGTAATGCGAAGCCACCACTGTCCCAAATCCACAACCTTCTGCAAGCCAGCTTTGGGATAGGTGAGCTGCCCTTCGTGGATGATC
>DATEGM010000330.1:0-6410 GCA_035280085.1 Terriglobales bacterium | reverse complement strand
GCGGCAGCCGCGGCCGCCGGCGCCGGCTCGAGCGCAACCGTCGCGGTTGCCGGAACAGACGGTTTCGGCGAGTCATTGCCGGGAGATGGCCTCGATATGGAAAACTAAGTCGCCAATATTGAGCGTAATCTCCTGCAGTCGGCTTTGCGCCAGTCCAACGGTGTGCAGACCCGCGCCGCAGAAATGCTGAAGCTTTCCTACCGCTCCTTCCGCCACCTGATGAAGAAGTACGACATCTAGCTGATTGGCTGGGAGTTAGCTCTGGACCATGCCGGGCGGCAGGCCTCAGTTATGCTTCTGGTTTCGAGGCCGCGCCGATACCATTTGTACAAAACGGGGAAGCCGCTGCAGCCGCTCTGCCAGTTCGCCGACAAACTCTACTGCCATCCCCTGGTTCTCCTTTACGGATTTAACCTGGGCCTGGCTATAAATGCGCGCTTTACCCGCCTGCACTACGATTTCCACGCTGGAGCCTACGGGGCAAGGTTGAGCGGTCTGAACAAAGCAGCCAGCGAGGCTGAGATTGCTGACTTCGCCGGACATAACCACCCCACCATCAGCCATTCGGTACTGCACCTGGCTGGCGCAGTGGTAGCGCGAAAACTGCCGGTAGTCTTGCGGTTCCGGCTTCGCGGCTTGCCGGCGCGGTGTGCTGGCGACCGCCTTGGGGCGTGATTCCACCTCTTTGCTACCCTGCACCCCGGAGCTTGCGCCAGCGGGCGGTTCAGCTCCAATCGTTTCGGGACTCTCCTGGGCCAAGGTCTCGCAGCTGAAGATCAGCACAGCGGTAACGAACTTGCCCGGCTCCCGGGTTACCCGCACTACATGCGCGAGATAGCGGACTTTGCGGCCGGCCAAACCCGGAGTCTGTGGCAGATTAGTGGTAATCTCCACCGCTGCCCCTATAGGCAGGCGCACCTCACCTCGGAAGCACAAACCTTTGGCGCTGAAGTCATGTATGCGTACTGGCGTCTCGGAAGCGGCTATGCCATAACGCAAAACGCCGGGAAGGGGATGAAGTTGGCGCTTCGCCAGGCGGCGCTCGCCCAAATGCAACACGTCGCCTGCGGGGGTGCTCTCCAACTTCTTCTTGTCACTGGGTTTATGAGGTCTAGCCGCTCGCCAGAGTTTACGAAATGGATTAGTCATACTTCCTGCGTGGGGCGAGGGGATTTAGGAGGAAATGACGCCCGAATGGTACCTGCAGCATAGCAAGGGTGGGAGGGGCGGGGAATAGCACCGGGGTGCCATTTGGGAACAGGTCCCAGGATGGGCACGAACCTGGACCTTCGACTGGCCTTCTAAAACATATCGTTGGAGGTGCTTGCGGCGTGGTGCGGCAGCGGCTGTGGCATTTCTGACACATTCCACACCCACGCCGCCAGCAGGGCTGCCCCCTCGTTTATCTCGTCAGGAATCACCTTATCGAAGGTGTCAGCCTGGCTATGGTGCGCCTGGCCGTAGTGGGCCGGCTTTTGCACGCAGAAGTATCCCGGCACGCCCGCCTTCATGAAAGGCACATGGTCGGAGGCGACGAAGACGCGGGTGCTCAGTGGCCGGAGGTCGAACACCTCCTGCAGCGGCCGGTAAATCTCGGTCATCAGGGGAGCGGTTTCGTACTCGTCTTCCAGGGCGACGCTGAACACCTTGCCGGTGCCGGTGTCGTGAATGAGCACGCCGTCCATGTTGGGGATTTCGGCAGCGTGATTCTTGAGAAAGGTTTCCGCTCCAATTCCGCCCTGCTCCTCGCCGGTGAAGAGGATGAAGGTGATGGTGCGCTTGGGTTGCCACCCCAGGGCCTTCAGGGCGCGCGCCGCTTCCAGTACGGCCATGGCTCCGGTGCCGTTATCCAGTGCTCCCTGGCCAAGGTCCCAGGAATCCAGGTGGCCGCCAAGTATGACCCGCTGGCCGGGGAATTCCGTGCCTTTGATTTCCGCCACGGTAATGGATGCGGGGACGGGCCCGGCGCTAAACGAGCCATTCAGGCTCACCTTCATGCTGACCGGACCATCCTGCTGCAGGCGGTAGATGAGGTCGTAGTCCTCATGGCTGACGAACGCCATGGGCACCTGGGAGGGTTGATACCTGTTGAAGCCGCCGGCCATATTGAAGAGGTTGTCCCATTTGCCGCTGTCCAGCAGGACCACTGCGGGCTGCTCGGCGGAAATCAGTTTGAAAAGCTGCAGGCGTTCGCGAAACGAAATGCGCGGCTCAGGAAGGCCGCGCGGCGGCGGGATCACGTCATCATAGGCGTTGTCTGCCTCTTCCTTTTCCGGACGCAGCGTGTCCGGTTCACCTTCCAGCACCACCGCACCCTTGAGCTGGCCCTTGTATTTGTCGAAATCGGAAAGGGCCTTCACTTCCACCAGCTTCACTGTGCCGGTCACCGCGCCGGGGGTGGCTTTGCCCCAGCCCAAGGAGCGGATAGGCAGGGCGCGGTTGATGGGAGTGAGAATCTCTGCCGTGTCGTGGCCGCGGGTCCAGGAGTGCGCGATCTGCGTGGTTTCCAGGTGGGCGTCAATGCGGTAGTCGCGGAAGCGCTGCAATGTCCACTGGCTGGCCGCTTGCATTGCCGGCGAACCGGTCAGGCGCGGCCCGATTTGCGTGGTCAGGTATTCCAGGTTCTTCATCAGCTCAGAGTGGGCCGTAACTTCGGCGGCAATCCTCTGGTCGGCAGTTTCCATCGCTTTGCGATAGTCCTGCTTCTCCGGCTCGGTGCGAGGGGCTGTGGACGGCGCTGCCGGCTGCTGAGCCGCGCCTACGGATAGAGCGGCAAAAGAACAGACCAGGATTGCGGCCGCGACATGGCGGCGAAGAGTAGTGGTTGTCATTATTTTTATCAGCAGATTCGGGGTTGTTTTCGGCAAGCGCTGTATTGTACCAAGCGGGTAGTTGAAGATGCGTTCCTCATTCTCTGGTGCGTTCGCCTCATCCACCGCAGTGAACTTCTGGCCCCACTCATCCCGCCGCGTACGCGCCTTTGCCGGCGGCATTGCGCACCAGGTTTAAAAAAGCAGCGGCCGCCTGGCTGAGAGGGCGGTGGCGGGAATGGAACGCATCAATGCTGCGCTGCTCCGGCTCCGCATCCACGATTTCCACCGCCATCAGCGTGTTGCGGCGCAGTTCGCGGGCCACGGCCAGATGCGGCAGAAAGGCCAATCCCAGGCCCCGCTCTACCATCTTCTTCGCCGTTTCGATCGCTTCCACTTCCAGCACAACGTTGGGCACCAGGCCAGAGCGGCGGAACATTCCCTGGCTGAGCATCCAGTCGCTGGAGTTGCGGTCGTAGAAAATCAGTGGCCAGGTGGCCACCTCCTCCAGGCGTGCCCGCCGCGGCAGTTTGGGTTTCTGCACGGCGCGGCGGATGAGCAGGAGCGGATCCTCGCGCAGGCTCAGGGTTTCCAGTTCCGGGTGATGCAGCGAGCGGGCGATGCCGATTTCTGCTTCTCCGCTCAGCACCAGTTCCAGGACTTCCTTGGAGTGTCCGGAGCGCACCGTCACCATGATCCTGGGGTGCTTTTCCTGGAAGTGCTTGAGCACGTCGGGCAGAAAATACTGGCAAATGGAGAGGCCGGCGGCGACCTGCAGGGCGCCTCCGGTAAGTGGACGCAATTCGTGAACCGCCTGCCGGGCCAGGGCGGCGGCGCGCAGCAATTGTTCCGCGTGTGGGCGCAGAGCCCGGCCGGCGGGGGAAAGCGCCAATTCCGGCCCGCCGCGCTCGAACAGCGGAACGCCCAGCGATTGTTCCAACGCCTTAATGCGCGCGCTCACAGCCGGCTGGCTGACGCGCAAAGCTTCCGCGGCTCGATGAAAGCCGCCAAACGTCGCTACCGCCAGAAAGGTTTCGACCTGGTCCAGTTCCATGTGCTTGCCAGAGGTCCAGCCCAGTATGGCCGCATTGTGCCTCTTGATAAAGCTTTTTTATCACTAGATGATCACCCGACTCGGCGCAGCGTCAGCAGCGTGATCTCCGGCGGCACCCCCAGGCGCAGTGGCGTGCCGATGGTGCCCAGGCCGCGGCTTACGTACAGGGAAACATGGCGTTTGCTGAACGTTGAGGCCGCATCTCCGGTCAACGGGAGCTGATAGAGGCCGGCGATGTATTTGGTAATGAAGCGCGCCGGGCTGATGCGGTGATCAAGGATTTCCACCTGCACCTGCCCGCCGTGGGTGTGGCCAGCCAACATGAGACCAATGCCCATCTCACTGGCTCGGCGAAAAGCATTGGGGTTATGGGAGAGCAGGATGTTGGGCATATCCTGGCGCACCAGCCCTTCCACGCCGTCCAGCATGGGAGGGTTCTGGCTGCGGAACCAGTGCTGCCGCTGATAATCCACGCCAATCAGGTTGAATTTCGCTCCCCGCCTAGCGAGTTGCGCGTTTTCCTGGCGCAGCATGGTCATGCCGTGGCGGCGAAAGAGCGACGCAGCCTCGTCCTCGGTATCGGTGTAGATTTCGTGGTTGCCGTTGCAGCCCCACACACCCAGGGGCGCGCGCAAACGCCCGAGTTCAGCCACGCAGGCAGCCAGAGGATCGCCGCGCCCGGTGAGCAGGTCACCGGTAATCATGATTACATCGCTGGCGAGTTGCTGCGCCTTGTCCACAATGCGCCGGACCTGGGCGATAGGCATGTAGTTGCTGGCGTGAATGTCGCTGAGTTGCAGGATGCGCAACCCATCGAGCCCAGGCGGGAGTCCCGCGATGGGCACATCCACCCGGAACACTTCAAACTCGAAACGCTCGACGGCAAAGCCATAAAGCGCGCCCGCCAGCGGGAGCGCGCCGGCAGCGTAGGTGGCAGCGCGAAGGAAGTAGCGGCGCTGCGGGTCGGGGAGAGGAACGTTGAGCGCAGTTGAGCGTTTCCGCAGCACCGAGGCGCCGCTCATCCACAGCCGATCAATGCCACGCACCAGGCAGATAGCCAGATACCCGAAGATGGACCAGGTGAACCAGAGAGCCAGAAACTCAGAGGACCATCGTGAAATTCTGGGCGTCGGCCAGCCGACCCTGCCCAAAGCCGCAAAACGCTCTACTACCGAAAGAAGCAGCAGAATGCCGGTCAGGTTCCACAGGAGGCGCAACACGGCGCGCGAGCGTGGCTGCCGCACCGCCGTTATTGCCCGCCGGGCGCTGCGCAGCCAGTACCGCTGGGAGAAATAGAGCGCAACCAGGAAGAGGATCGGAATAAGCATCCGCAGGGCCGAAATGCTCATGCCATCAACTTACCATGCAAGGTTTACGACCGATCCACTCGCGCCATCACCTCGGGAGTGTAGCGCTCGCCGGCAATGGCTGACTCGGGCAGGTCTTCGCGAATCCGCGCCAGATCCGCCGGCGTCAGCCGCACCTGCTGCGCGCGCCAGTCTTCTTCCAGGTGGTCGCGGCGCCGGGTTCCCGGGATGGCAAAGATGAAATCGTCTTGGGCGATCACCCAAGCCAGGGCAAGTTGCGCTGGAGTGCAGCGCTTTTCCGCCGCCAACTGGCGAATTTTCTCCACCAGCCGCAGGTTACATTGGAAGTTATTACCCACAAGGCGCGGCACATTGCGCCGGAAATCGCTGGCTGCAAACTCCGGTTGGCTGATAGCGCCCGCCAGAAATCCGCGTCCTACCGGGCTGAAGGCCACAAAGGAGGTGCCCAGTTCGCGGCAGGCCTGGAATATCGCGCCTTCCGGGTCGCGCGTCCACAGAGAATATTCTGATTGCAGCGCGGCGATGGGATGCACCTTGGCGGCCCGGCGCAAGGTGCTGGCCGAAACCTCCGACAAGCCGAGGTGCCGTACTTTCCCGTTGCGCACCAGTTCCGCCATGGCGCCTACCGAATCCTCGATGGGCACCTTGGAGTCCAGCCGGTGCAGGTAGTAGAGATCAATCGCGTCTACACCCAGGCGGCGCAGGCTGGCTTCGCAGGCAGAGCGAATGTGTCGCGGACTGCCGTCAATGCGGGCTTCGTCTTTAGCGTCGGTCCACACGAACCCGCATTTGGTCGCCAGCACCACTCCTTCGCGCCGGCCTTTCAGAGCGCGGCCCACGAGTTGCTCGTTGTGGCCCCGTCCATAAACATCGGCGGTGTCCCAGAAGTTGCAGCCTAGCTCCAGCGCCCGGTCGAGCGTGGCCAGCGATTCCCTTTCTTCCGCTGGCCCGTAGGTGCCCGAGAGCACCATGCAGCCCAGACCGATGGCCGGCCCTTCCTGCCCACCTCTGCCCAGCGTTCGCTTAATTGCTTCCACCTTACACTCCCAATACGAAGCATCTATTGTATGCCGCTGTGCATAAGGTTCGCTGCGCAGCACGATGGAATACCGAGCAGCCCTGGAACGCATGCCAGGATCAACGCTCAGAACCGGCGACGTGGATGTGGCGGAAAAAGGCAGAGGGATAAGAATTGCCTTGCTGCAACCGAATGCCCGC
>DATEGM010000329.1:0-3976 GCA_035280085.1 Terriglobales bacterium | reverse complement strand
ACCGGCCTGCGCCGCGGCGCGGTTCTGCAGAACATCGCTACTTGGCTGAAGTTTCTGGCCATGGCGGCCTTTGTTTTTTTGGGTTTCGCCTTCGGCAAAGGTTCCTGGTCGCACTTCACGCAGACCGGCGTGGCCGCAGGTGCCCCCGCTGCCGGCCTGTTGATGGGCGGCAGCTTTTCCGGCCTGATGGGCGCTTTCGGCGTGGCTCTGATCGCGGTGTTCTGGGCTTACGACGGCTGGGTGTACATCACCTGGGTGGCAGGCGAAGTTAAGGAAGCGCAGCGCAATCTGCCCCGGGCCATGATGCTGGGCGTCCTTTTCGTAGGCGCCATCTACGTGGCGATGAACCTGGTGTACCTCTATGCGCTGCCCATGAGCAAGATCGCCGGCACAGAAACGATCGCTCACGCTGCCGCCGTGCGCCTGTTCTCGCCCGCCGCCGCCGTCTGGCTTTCGGCCATGATCGCGCTCTCCTGCTTCGGCGCCAATGCGAGCTGCATCCTCTCTGGGGCGCGTGTGTATTTCGCCATGGCGCGCGATGGCGTCTTCTTTCAGAAAATGGCGGAGGTCCATCCCCGTTGGCGAACCCCCGCCTTCAGCCTTATCGGCCAGGGACTGTGGGGCGCGATTCTGGTGTTCACTGGCCGCTACGACCAGCTCTACACCTACGTGATGTTCATGATGATCGTTTCCTACCTGGGCGGCGTGGGCGCCCTGTTCGTGCTGCGCCGCAAGCGGCCAGAGATGGCGCGTCCTTACCGATGCACGGGCTATCCCTGGCTACCCGCGCTATACCTGGTGATTGCCGGTTTGTGGGCGGCGAACACATTGCTGCAACGCCCGAAGGAAGCCCTGGCAGGGCTCGGAATCGTGCTGATTGGCATACCCGGCTACCTTTACTGGAAACGCGCCAGCCGGAAGCCTGCTCTTTAACCACAGAGGACACGGAGGTCGCGGAGGAATTCGGGGCCGAATGCTGATAGCTGAGTGCTGAAAGCTGCTTTTACACCGGCACCGCGGTTTTGCGCGGCGGGTTAAAGAACGGCAGCTTGACCACAGTGGCTGTGACGGTGTGTCGCACCGACTCGACCGTGAACTCCATTTTCAGCTTGCTCCCGAGCTGAGAATGTTCGCGCTCCACGCTGGCCAGCGCAATCATCTTCTTCAACAACGGCGACCAGGTGGTGGAGGTGGCTTTCCCTACCTGCTTCCCACCCTTGTACACCGGCACGTGCACGCGCGACGCCGTGCTGGGCGTCTGCGGCGCCATGCCCAGTTGGTCGAAGTAACGCTCGACTTCCGACCATTCCAACTCCAGTCCCACCAACTGCCTGCGCGCCCCCCCTTTCTGCTCTTCGACCAGCGCCGAACGGCCGATGAAGTTTTCTTTTTCCAGGTGCACCAGCCGCCCCAATCCGATCTCGGAAGGGGAGTATTTCTGTTCCGCGATAAGCGCCTTCTTGCTGCTGATATAGTCCACCTCGATCAGGATCAGCCCCGCCTCGATGCGCGCCACGTCCAGCGCCAGCATGCCAGTGGGATGCACGTCGAACTGCTTGCCGTGCTTCACCAACGCGTCCCAAACCTTCACCGCATCATTCCACTGCACCCAAATTTCGTAGCCCAGGTCGCCAGTGTAGCCGGTGCGGGAGATGTCCACCGGCACGCCCTCGATCTTGCCCTGTGTGACGCGAAAATATTTCAGGTTGGTGATGTCGGCGTCACTCACTGCCTTCAGCAGCTTGCCCGAAGTCGGCCCCTGCACTGCCAGAGCCGCCGTCTTCTCGGAGATATCTTCAATCTGCACCTCCATGCCCAGCGCGTTCTGGCGAAACCAGCGCAGGCTCGGGTCGGCGGCAGTCCAGCGGTATTTGTTTTCCTCCAGGCGGGTGATGGTGCCGTCGTCAATAACTTTGCCGTCTTCGTCACACCAGCAGCAGTAGATGACCTGGCCCACGCCCACCTTGTTGATGTCGCGCGCGATCACGCGGTTCACCAGGCGCGTGGCATCCTTGCCCGTAACCATGTACTTGAATAACGGCGTGATATCAATCAGCGCTGCAGCATTGCGGATGGCGTTGTACTCGTGCTCGTGGTGGGTCTCGTAGACGCTGACCGTGTAGTAGCCCGACCACTCACGGTAGCTCAGGCTATAGCAGAGGGGAAAAGTGCGCTCGTGAAATGCGGTTCCGACCGGCAAGCTGGCTCCTGCAATGCGTTGGTATGAAGCCGGATTATAGCCAGCGGTGGGGGCCGCAGCAAGAACGCCGGTTATCGACGAAGGTCGAGGCGGGCTGCGCCCGCTCTGAACGGGGCAGAACCCCGTCCCCACACGGCTGTGGCAAGACAAATCCCCACGCCTCGCTTACAATGTGGCTTCATTCCGCGAAATCCTTATGCCTGCTGGAAATAATAAGTACGACGTCATTGTGATTGGAGGCGGCCACAACGGACTGGTCAACGCCGCCTACCTGGCACGCGCCGGCAAGAAGGTTTTGGTGCTGGAGCGCCGCTACGTGCTGGGGGGCGCCGCCGTCACAGAAGAGATCGTCCCCGGCTTTAAGTTCTCGGTCTGCTCCTACGTGGTCTCGCTGCTTCGCCCCGAAATCATTCGCGACCTTGATCTGCCCCGCCACGGCCTGGAAATTCTGCCTCTGGACGGCACCTTCACCCCCATGCCCAACGGCGATCACCTGTGGCGCGTGAATGACCACGGAAAGACGCGCCGTGAGATCGCCCGTCACTCCGCCGTGGACGCCGAAGCCTACGAGGAATTCGGCAAGGCCATGCAGCAGATGTGCCGCTTCGTGAAGCCCATTCTGAGCATGGTGCCGCCCGACCCCTCCACCCTCAATCCCAAGGAACTGATGAAGCTGCTGTTTATCGGCCGCCGCTTTCAGCACCTTTCCAGCGAAGACAAGTACAACCAGGTGCAGCTCATGACCATGAGCGCGGCCGACTTCCTCGACCAGTGGTTCGAGACCGACGTGCTCAAGGCCACCATGTCGGCCTCGGGCATTATCGGCACCTTCCTGGGTGTGCGCTCGCCGGGCACCGCCTACGTGCTGCTGCACCACTACATGGGCGAGATTGACGGCGCTTTCCGCGCCTGGGGCTTTGCCCGCGGCGGCACCGGAGCCATCTCCAATGCGATTGGCGAAGCGGCCAAGGAATTCGGCGCTGAGATCCGCACCCGCGCGCCTATAGCCAAAATTCTGGTGAAAAATGGCCGCGCTGCCGGCGTTGCCCTGCAGAACGGCGACGAACTTTACGCCGACATTGTTTCCTCCAGCGTGGATCCCAACCTCACCTTCCTGAAAATGCTCGAGCCGACCGAGCTCCCCGGCGAATTTCTGGATGAGGTGCGCCGTTACAAATACCGCGGCTCATCGGGCAAGGTGAACCTCGCGCTTGACGCTCTGCCGAACTTCACCTGCATGCCCGGCGAGGGCGCGCACCTGCGGGGTGCCATTTCGATTTCGCCGGCGGTGGATTACATGGAGCGCGCCTACGACGACGCCAAATATGGCAAGTACTCGCGCCGACCCTACATTGATATGGTCATTCCCAGCCTGACCGACCCCTCCGTGGCCCCGCCTGGCAAGCACGTGCTCTCCTGCTTTGTGCAATACGCTCCCTACAACATCAAGGAAGGGACCTGGGACGAGAAGCGCGAAGAATTCGGCAATAACGTGATTGATACTGTCTCCGAGTACGCGCCTAACCTGAAGAAGATTATCGTGGGCAAGCAGGTGCTCACGCCTTTAGACATTGAGCGCGATTTCGGTCTCACCCAGGGCAATATCTTTCAAGGCGAGCTTTCGCTGGAGCAGTTGTTCTTCCTCCGCCCTGTGCCCGGCTGGGCGAAGTACCGCACCCCAATCAAGAATCTGTATATGTGCGGCTCCGCCACCCATCCCGGGGGCGGCATCATGGGAGCGCCGGGTCGGCTGGCAGCGCTGGAAATCCTCAAAGA